>CAYXCE010000104.1:0-5458 GCA_964463395.1 uncultured Pseudothermotoga sp. | reverse complement strand
ATCGATACGGAAGGAGCGTTGCACATCGTAAGAAGGTTCCAAGAAAATCTGAAACAAAAATTCGGTGTGTCTGATACCACGTTGGTGCTGAGTTCATCGGTCGGTATTTCAGAGTTTCCCAGAGATGGTTACGATCTTCGAAGTCTCATAGATTTGGCGGACAAGCGCTTGTATAAAGCGAAAGCGCTGGGAAAAGGGAGTGTCTGCACCGATTGACATCGACGATGATCGCATGGTAAAATTTTGTCGGCTGCCGAGGTGGTGGAATTGGCAGACACGCATGGTTGAGGGCCATGTGGGCTTCGGCCCGTGCGGGTTCAAGTCCCGCCCTCGGCACCAGGGGGAGCGAAAGCTCCCTTTTTTGCTATACTTTCATGGGTGATCCGTTTGGTTAAGCTAGTCTGCATCGATCTGGATGGCACCCTGCTGGACAACCAGAAACGTATTTCTGACATGGACAAACACGCCATAAGGCGCACGGTGGAGTTCGGCATCCATGTCACGATCTTCACGGGTAGAAGTTTCGGCTCAGCTTCGCACTATCTGAGAGAGCTCGAAATTCAGATACCTGCTGTTTTTCAAAACGGTGCTTTGATCATAGATCCGTTGAGTATGGAGATCTACCAGCAGATCGAGCTCAACGGTGAGGTGGCGCGACATTTTGTCCAACTGTGCAGGTTGAACCACGTGTATCCTGTGGTCTACGAATCGTTCTTCGCCGAGAGAGACATCCTCGTAGAAAAACCGTACGAGGGAGCCTTCGCACAGTATTTTCAACTCAATTCACACCGCATCAAAACGACGAATGATCTGTTGGAAGAGCTTGAAGACAAACCGAGCGTGGTTGAAGTCGCTCTCGTTGGAAGAATTGAAAACGTTGACAATTTGATCCAGCAAGTTGAAAGACCCCTCCGAGACACCTACACGGTGATCGAGAACCAGAGGAGAGGCGGAGAAACTTTCGTGGAGATCTTCGGGCCCAACGTTGGGAAAGAGAAAGCCTTGGAATTCTTTTTGAACATGTACAACGTGAACCTCCATGAGGTCATGTACATAGGTGATAATTTGAACGATGCCTCCATCATGCGGATGGTCGGAGTACCTGTGGCCATGCAGAACGCACCCGAAGAGATAAAAAAGATCGCAACTTACGTGACTGCAAGCAATGATGAATGTGGTGTTGCGAAGGCTTTGGAAAAGTTCGTATTTCAGGGGCGTGTGAACGGATGAGTTTTCTATTTTTGATACTTTCAAGCATACTGACAGCTCTCTCGATGCCAGGTTTTCTGTTCAGTTTCTTTGTTTGGTTTGGACTGATCTTTCTGTTTTTAGCTTTGGAGGATAAAGGACCATTCGCGAGCGCGCTGTACGGTTTTCTTTATTTCTACATTTTCAGCGCGATCAATCTGTACTGGGTTCTGCCTGTACTCGTAGAAAATCTACCCAGAACGTTCTCAAGATTCCCAGGATGGATGGGATTCTTCGTCTTCTTGATCATGTTGGCCATAGAGGCTTTACCTTTCGCTGCGTTTGGATTACTCTATTTCCTCGGTAAGAGATCGACCGAAAACCAGGTGTGGCTCGATTTACTCTTCGTTGCCTCCATTTACACGTTGATGGATTATTTAAGGGGCCTCGGTGAAATGGGTTTCACCGGTGGAACCTTGGCAGACGCACTGTACAGGGAGATCGGCTTGTTGCAGCTCGCACCGCTGATCGGTTCTTACGGACTGACGTTCCTCATCGTGCTGGTGAACAGAGCGCTCTACGTGGTGATGAAAAGAAGCTCCAGGCCGATAGAGAGGATCGCCCTCGCTGTCCTGTTGATCGTCTTCATCTCACACACAGTTGAAAGCTTCTTACCAACAATACAAAAAGGCGAGAACAAAATCGTCGCACTGCAAACGTACGTCATTCCAGAAAAAAAATACAACTCTTCATCTTTAGATCTGTATTTGGAGATCGAAAAACACTTGGGAAAACTTTCGAACACACTAGTCGTTCTGCCTGAAGATACGTTTCCAACGGATCCAACGAAAAACCCAGTTGGAGAAAAACTGTTAGAAATTGCAGATAGAAACGATCTGAAGGTCCTCTTTGGGGCGATATCTACAACCAACGGTGTGAAGAACAGCATCTTTCTGGTCGAAAAATCTGAAATGAGAGCGGTTTATTCCAAAGTCAAGTTGTTCCCATTCGTGGAGATGCTTCCATACGAGAAAGTCTTCGGTGTGTTCGATTTTCTGAAGGGTTTAACGTACCTCGAACCCGGCGAAAGCTTTTCACCGGTGAGATTGGAAAATTATCCCGCGCTCGGTGTTCAGATATGTTTCGAATCTTATTTCAGTGATCCTTCTAGGAATCTGGTGAGAAATGGGGCTGAGGTGCTCATCGTTTGTACCAACGATGGTTGGTTCGATTTCAACACGGCTTTGATACAACACTTCTCAAAATCCGTTTTCAGAGCGGTCGAAACGAGAAGGCAAGTCATACAAGTCTCTAATGCGGGCATAACTGGTGTGGTAGATCCTTACGGTAGGATCATCAAGGTTCTGCCTGTAAGGAAGTACGACTCTCTGGAGGTAGAACTTTCTCCCAGGAAAGAAGAAACGTTCTACACGAAGTACGGTGATCTCATCGTTTGGTTCTGTGTGGTCGTTGTGATATTGGCGTTGCTGCTACCAGGTCAGAGGAGAATCCATGTGAGGAGGGTTTGGAGATGAGAGTCATAGCGATCGTGTTGGATAGTGTCGGTGTTGGAGAGCTTCCGGATGCACATCTGTATGGAGATGAGGGTAGCAACACGCTCGTCAACACGGCGAAGGCCGTTGGTGGGTTGAATCTACCGAACCTCGCGAAGATGGGATTGGGTAATTTGGACGATATATTGGGCGTTCCGAAGTTGAAAGCCATCGGTGCCTACGGCATCATGATGGAAAGAAGTCCCGGGAAGGATTCCACCACGGGGCATTGGGAACTCGCTGGGGTCGTATTGAAAAAGCCGTTCGATCTGTTTCCCAACGGTTTTCCTGAAACTCTCATAAAGGAGTTCGAGCGAAGAACAGGTAGAAGAGTGATAGGCAACAAGCCAGCTTCGGGTACAGAAATCATCAAGGAACTGGGACCAGAGCACGAAAGAACTGGCGCTCTGATAGTTTACACGTCCGCAGACAGCGTCTTTCAGATCGCTGCCAAGGAGGAGATCATCCCCGTCGAAGAGCTCTATAAATATTGTGAAATCGCCAGAGAATTGCTCGACGAGATGGGCTTCAAAGTGGCCAGGGTCATCGCAAGGCCTTTCACCGGAGAATGGCCTAACTATGTGAGGACTCCACGAAGGCACGATTACTCTCTGCCACCCGAAGGTCGAACCCTGCTCGACGTGCTTGTGGAGAATCGGATACCCGTGTACGGGGTGGGCAAGATATACGACCTCTACGCTGGAAGGGGCATCACCGAAAGTTTCAAGACGGAAGACAACATGGACGGTGTTGACAAGACCATAAAAGTGATGAAGGAAAAGAAGCACCGATGCATGATCTTCACCAACTTGGTCGATTACGACATGAAATACGGACACAGGAACGATGCGAAAGGTTACGCGAAGGCTCTGGAAGATTTCGATAAGAGGCTTCCTGAGATTTGGAACAGCATGGGAGACGACGACGTTCTTTTCATAACCGCCGACCACGGTTGTGATCCGACGACACCTTCGACGGACCATTCGCGCGAGAAGGTCCCCATTTTGGTGTGTGGATCGAAAGTGTGCGAGAACGTGAACCTCGGTGTGAGAGAATCTTTCGCAGACTTTGGTCAGACGGTGGCCGACATGTTCGGTGTAGAAAAACTCGATAGCGGCGTTTCTTTCAAAGACCTTCTTTTCGAATGTTGAGAACATGAGCAGAAAAAGTGTTGCATATGGAAAAATCGTGAGATTTTTCTGGGCAAGACCGCGCTTTGCAGAGAGAGTACTCAGATTCGGAATAAAACTCGAACTTACAAGGCGTCAACTGGTTGCGCGTTTCAAAAACGATTTTTCATGCTGGACAGATTTGGCAGCCCTTTCAATCGTCAGTTCAGCGTTCGAAAATGAAGAAATCGCGTTGGTCAATCTGTTCTTCCCCGTTGAAATCATGGCTGGGTTCGGTTTGAAATGTGTATCCGCAGAGGGACTCGCTGGAATGCTCGCCGCGATGCATCTGGAAGATCTCGCTCTGGGTCGTGCCGAAGCGATCGGTATATCGAAGAACACCTGCTCCTTCCACAGAGCCGGGCTCGGCTTGAACCTGTTGAAACTGGTAAAAAATGTCAAAGTCGTAGCGGCTACGAATATGCTCTGCGATGGCAACGTGCCCGCTTTCAAAACCATCTCAAAGGTGCACGGTCTGAACCCGTCGTTCATAGATGTTCCAAGAACTTTCAGTGAACCCAACGTGTATTACGTGTCTCGACAATTAGAAGAGATAGTTCGAGAATTGGAGAACAGATTGAACCGAAGGTTCGACTACTCAAAATTTGAGAGACAACTGGTCCTCGAAGCTGAGATCTTCGACACGCTGCGCGAGCTCTACCCAAAAATCTGTGAAAATCCACCCAGATTGCATCTCTATCAACATGTGAACCTGCTGTACGCATTGCACGTGAGACCAGATTTGTACTTACTCAAAGCGGTGCGGGCGCTTTCAAAACAGCTCGATTCGAATACCAATGCACCCAAAAGGAAGTATCTCTGGATGCATTTGAGTCCTTATTACGACAACGTTTTGAACGATATCTTTTCGAAAGATAGTCAACATTCGGTGGTAGCGAGCGAGCTCGCGTGGGACTGGCTCAACTGGAAGATCGATTCGAAGCATCCATTCAGGAGTTTGGCAGAAAAATTGCTCTCTAATCCTTTGCTTGGAGATGTCGGAGAGAGAACGAAGTTCGCTGTGAAGTTGGCTCTCGACTTCAAGGTGGATGGTGTGGTCCATTTCAACCACTTCGGATGCAAGCAATCGTCTGGATCAGTTGAAATAATCAAAAACGCTTTCGACGAGAAGAAAATACCTTTTTTAGCGCTCGATGGAGATTGCGTCGATCACACCAGCAGTTCGTCTGAACAGTACAAAACTAGGGTTCAGGCCTTTCTGGAGATGGTTGGATGATAGTCTACAACTGTCCACTCGTCCCATTCGAATTCTTCCATGCACTGAAGGTACCGTTCAGAAGAATAAAGCCAGACTCGGCTGAATTTCAAAAGCTCCATCCCAACGTTTGCTCTTTCTGTAGAAACGCTGTTTGTTCCATCGGACCAAATGATGTGCTCGTTTGGATTGACTCGTGCGATTCGATGCGCCGGGCGTACGATTTTCTCAAAGAGACAAACAGATCCTTTTATTTGCACGTTCCTGTCAAAAACGATGAAACTGCGACGCACTCGTTAGCGGAGGAATTGAGAAAACTCTGGGAGGATTTG
>CAYXCE010000103.1:0-5535 GCA_964463395.1 uncultured Pseudothermotoga sp. | reverse complement strand
GATCACGCGTGGTGTAGAAAGGATCAAAGACCTTCTTGAGTTCCTCTTCACTCATACCCACACCGTCATCTTCAACTGTGAAACAGAAGTTATTCTTCGTTTGAACGATTTTCAGAACGATTCTCTTCGCCTGTGCCTTGAAGGCATTTTGAACTATGTCCATCACGTGGTCCACGATCGTCCTCAATCCCATATGCTCAACACCTTGCTTCGAGTAGGATTCGCCAGCAACTCGAACAACTTTTTTTTATCGCCATCTTCCACATCGAACCTGGTGAACCTGCAACCTATCTCGTCTGGTCTGTGGGCATCGGAGTTCGTGAACGGTACGTATCCTGCTTTGATTGCGGCATTCCAACCTTCTTTCGTTCTGACTTCTGCGAGCTTCACAACGTCGTTCGGTGGGAAGATACCGAGCTGATAGAGCACGCCAAACTGTCTATCGATGTGTGCGTAGGCTGGAACGCCCCCAAACTTCAAGATCAATTCGATGATCTTTCCGAGGCTTAGATCGGCTGCGACGAGCAAATAGTCTTCTTCAAAGGATATGAATTCGTCCCTCTCATTGACCAGTAGTTGATAGCCCAAACTCTCCGAATCGAACCGCACCTTTGGCAAATGTTCTTTGAAAATTTCATAGAAATTTTTCACTCCTTCAATCGATGGAAAATATCCCAGCACGTGCACCTCTTCCGACGATGTCACTTCGATTCCTGGTATAAAAACGGCTTCACAAACTTTTTCGAAAGATTCTAAATTGCTACAGCTGTTGTGATCGACGATCGAGAACATCTGAATGTTCTTTTCTTGAACTTTCGAACAGATCAGTGTCGGCACCATGGTGATCTCCGCACACGGAGAGAGACAAGAATGCACGTGAAGGTCCGCTTTGATCACGGTTCTATTCCCAACCCGTACAATTTTCCAGCGACTTCGAATGGGCTTTTGTCGGTCTTCAACAGGCAGACACCTTCGGTCTCAGCTTTCTTGATCGTTTCACTCGAAAAGCTGTGTCCGTTGCAGAGTACGATCGCACGTATGCCAGTAATAACTGAAACGGCAACGATGTTGACGTGAGACTGCACAGTGATCCAGATGGAGTTCGGTTTCGCATGAGCCATCACTTCGCTCAGCAAATCTCCCACACAACCGTACTGCACGTCCACATCGCAGTTGCCACAGCAAACCTCCAACCCAAGCTCCTCAACGATTTTGGAAAGCTTCATTTCTTTCCCTCCTTGTTTCGGCGAAATTCCATTTCCACCACGACTCCCGCACCAACCTTGGAGACCACCATCATGTTGTCTGAGCACCTTTTCATGTTCGTGAATCCCATCCCAGCACCGAAACCAAGCTCTCGAACATAATCAGGAGCCGTTGAGTAACCTTCCTTCATCGCGAGTTCCACGTTGTCTATACCTTTACCAGTGTCCTCCACACGAACGAAGATGCTGTCAGGCTTGACGAAGCAGTAGATGGCGCCGGTACTACCACTGTGTATGACCACGTTCGTCTCAGCTTCGTAGGTAGCGATCGCCACCCTTCGTGCCGTTTCGGGATCGACCTCCTTGGACAACAGGAACTGTCTCAACTTGGAAGCGCCTATACCTGCGAGGTTGATATCGTAATAATCTATGGGAAAGAAGAAATCGGCACCAGACTTGTCGAGACGTTCCCCTGTGATCAGAGATTTGTCGAAATAGTCTGGACTTTCCAGAACCTCTCTCCTACGCTCGTCGTGCAAATAAACCAATCCCAACTTTGCGAGCAGAGCCATCATCACGTCGTTCTTGGTGATGATACCCACCACTCTGCCGTTCTCGTCCACCACGGGGAAACGCCCGTAAGAATATTTTTCAAAAGTTTCTATGACCTCTTTCAAACTGTCCGTCGTTTTGAGGCAAACGACCTTCTTCGTCATGTGATCCTGGACTTTACCGTCGATGTATCCACCTTCGAGCGCCTTTATGATGTCTTCGATGCTCACTATTCCCAAGATTTTTCTGTTTTCATCGACTACAGGTACACCTGAAATGCGCTTTATTCTAAGTATTTCTTTGACCTGTCTGAGAGTTCTATCGGGCCGTACGGAGATCACGTTCGGGTTCATCACCTCGATCACGGGCATGTCTAGAAAAAAACTTTGAACACGGTCGAGAATTCTTTCCATCGTCTCACACTTCCCAGATCGGCCTGAGACCCTTCATGTACAACCTTCCACAAGCCTCGAACATGGACATCTTGGTTGCGGCGAGTACTATACCTGAGGCTTGCGCCATCTCGATCGTTTCAGTCGGTAGATTCTCCTTTCTGACTATCACCACAGCCTGTATACCGACCACTTCGGCAGTTCTAACAGCCTGTGGTGTGCATAGGCCGGTGATCAGTAGCACCCCAGGTTTCGCTATGGCCAGAACCTCGCTCATCAAATCAGAAGCTGCGGCGAGCTCGAACTGGAGTTCTTCAACCTTGTGATCGTTGGCTAAAACCTTGGCTTTCAACTCCTTCAAAATCTCCGAAAGTTTCATTCAGCTCACCCCTTCAGCAAATCACCTCTGTACGAATGTTTAACGAACGCTTCGTACGTTTTGGGACAAACCGACTTGAAAATCTCAGCTACAGCGAGTGCGTACTGCTGCATCTCCCACTGTGCGTGAGAATCCGCACGAAGAGAAAGAAAATTCATCAAACTCCTCGCATTGACAGTCCAGATGAACTGCGTGTAGAGCGACACGGGAAGCACCAGTCTGGCGAGCTCCCGTCTCACACCGGATTCAATCAAGTTCTGATAAGCTTCGTAACACAACTTGTACGTTCTTTCGAAAGTTTCGACCGCTTTTTCGTTGAGCCTCTCCCTGGCGGGGATGTAAAATTCTTCTTCGTATTCAGTGTAACGACCACTCAATTCGTTGTAGGAGGCTATCCTGTGTCTCATCCATTGCCTCGCCACGAAAATGGGACACTTGACGTGGAAGGTGAAGACCACATGTTCGAAAGGAGTTCCGTGCCCACTTTTCATCAGAAATTCGATCAGTTGTTTGTCACGCTCCTCGTTGCCCGGTTGAGAAGCATGGCAGATCCTCGCAGCTCTCACTACAGAAGTGTCATCGCCCATGTGATCGATCAGCTTCACAAACCCGTGATCCAGAACGTCTATGTGCATTTTCATTCCTCCTTGCATTTCGTAACGCACGCATAGGCGTTGTGCGCATGGATCGATTCGAAACTCTCCACTTCCACCCTGTACCAGAAGATCCTCTCGTCGGCGTTCAACCTCAAGGCGATCTCTCTAGCCACATCTTCCACGAATCTGGGATTGTCGTAAGCATGCTCGGTGATGTACTTTTCGTCTGGTCTTTTGAGTATAGTATAAATCGGCGAGCTCGCAGCTTCTTCTGCGTATTGAATGAGTTCTTCGAACCAGACGAGTTTTTTCGATCTTATGTGGATCCATGCCATCGCCCTCTGGTTGTGTGCCCCACGATCGCTTATTTCTTTCGAACAGGGACACAACGTCAACACCGGAACGCCAACACTCACGACGAAATCGTATCTGTCCAGCGTCTTCTGCCCTTCGATCCTACAAATGTAGCTCAGAAAACTTTCCTGATTTGAAACTGGGGCTTTCTTCAGAACGAAGTACGGAAACTCTATCTCAACCCTCGCGGTAGAAGCCCTCAATTTCGTTCTGAGTTCTTCGAGCATTTGCCTGATGAGTTTCGGATCGATTCCCAATCTGTACTTGTTGAGCACTTCAACGAACCTGCTCATGTGGGTACCGCGAAAATGCTCGGGCAAGTCCACATACATGTTTATCCTTGCGACGGTGTCCTGATAACCATTCGCTTTGTCCATGACAGTTATGGGATAAGACAGATTCCTTATTCCAACCCTTTGCAGATAAACGTTCCTATTGTCCTTCTGATTCTGTACGTCCTTCATGTCCTTCTCCTCTGTAAGAAACGAAAGAGTCGGCCGTCTCCCACACCGTCACTTCGTAAAGCCTTCGTTTTTCCGTCTTGAGCACAGGTTCGAGTCGATCCCAAATCCATCTGGCTATGTTCTCAGCGGTTGGTTGTGGCATGATCTCGTTCAAATAGCTGTGATCGAGCAACGCGAGAACTTTCTCGTTCACCAGTTGCTTCAGCTCAACGAAATCGATCACCATGCCCTCTTCATCCGGGGTGCCCACGACAGTCACGCGCACGCGGTAAGTGTGCCCGTGTAACTTCTCGCACTTGCCTTTGTATCTTTCCAATCTGTGCGCCGCGTCGAACACGAATTCTCTGGACAAGAAGAACAATCTATCACCTTCTCAAAGCAGCCACCGTGAAGAACGCTATTCCCTGAAGCAACACGATCAACGCTCCTGGAGGTGCATTTATGTTGAGAGACAGCAGTAAACCAGCAACAACACTGATCGACGATAAGACGGGTGCGAATAGAAACACCCATCGATAATCCCTCGCACCGATCGATGCGGTAGCGGCGGGTATGATCAAGAACGCGGAGACGAGTATCACACCCACCGTTCGAACGCCGATCACCACGGTGGTTGCAAGGATCATCAAAAAGAGCTGATAGATCAATTCTATCTTTGGACGCATCAATCTGGTGAAGTCTTCATCGAAAGTGAACTGAACGAGCGCATCCTTGAACAAAGAGTTGTAAACGATCACCAAGATCGTGATGATTGAAAGATAGACCATATCGGCGTTCGTGATGGTTAGAATATCGCCAAAAAGATAAGACATCAGACCCCGCTGTCTCCTCGTCAAAGAAAAGAGAACTATACCTACTGCCATGGTGAGAGAAAACAGAACACCCACCGCAACGTCCTCGCTCACATTTTTATGTGAAAGTCTTGCAAGAATGAGCGAAACAACAATTGATAACACAACGGCGCTTAGAAAACTTGAAACACCGATCGTCACACCTATCGCTGCCGCGGCGAACGCCACGTGGGCTATAGCGTCCCCGAAGAAAGCCATCCTGCGGAACACCACATGAACACCCATCAGAGAAGTTGCAATTGCGGTCAAAAGGCCTGCCAGAAATGATCTTTGATACAGACTCAGAAAGTCCATCATTCATCTTCACCGTGCCTGTGTGAAAGGGGCTTGACGTTGTAACCGTAGAGTTTCACCAAGAAAGAGTCCAAAGAAATTTTCTCGTGTGAAGAGACATGACAGACTAAGGTTTTGTTTATACAGAATATCTGATCGCTGAAATCCATTGCGAATCCTATGTCGTGAGTCACCATGAGAACGGCTGTACCTTCGTCCACGAGCGATTTGAGTAAAGAATAGAACTCGTTCTGACTCTCATAATCGAGGCCCGTAACAGGTTCATCCAAAATCAGCAGCTTCGGCTTTGAAACTATGGCTCTGGCTATGAGCACCCTCTGTTGCTGGCCGCCACTCAGAGAAGAGAAATTGGCCTGTGAGAACTCTTGCATGTTGACCTTTTTCAAAGCTTCCAGGATGTGTTCTTTTTCATGCTTTTTTTGCCTTAATCCCATCTTCACCCCATCGA
>CAYXCE010000102.1:0-5537 GCA_964463395.1 uncultured Pseudothermotoga sp. | reverse complement strand
GAGCACCTCCATTAGATTGTCTCACATACCCAAATAGGCCTTCTTAACGCGTTCGCTCTCGAGCAATTCCTTCCCAGATCCGTGGGCAACTATCCTACCGGTTTGAAGCACATAACCTCTATCGGCTATCTCCAAAGCCTCCTGAACTTTCTGCTCGACCAACAGAATGGCAACGCGCTTCTCTTCGTTTATTTGCTTCAACGTGTCCAAAACTTTATCCACCATGATCGGCATCAAACCGAGCGACATCTCATCGACGAGTATGAGTTTTGGATCCGCCATCAACGCCCTGCCTATGGCGAGCATCTGCTGTTCTCCACCGGACAGTGTTTCAGCTTTCTGGTTTTCACGCTCTTTCAATCTCGGGAAGAGTTCAAAAACCTCGCTCAGTAATTTGTTGATCTTGGTTCGATCTTTCAACGTGTAAGCTCCCATCAACAGGTTGTCTTTCACGGACATTTTGCCGAACACGTGACGACCTTCAGGCACGTGCGCTATACCCAAACGTACTATGTCGTGCGCTGTGAGTCTGTGTATCGGTTTTCCAAGAAACTCTATTTCACCAGCTATGGGTTTCAGTAGACCAGAGATGGTCCTCAGAATGGTTGATTTGCCAGCCCCGTTGGAACCTACGATCGCAACGAGTTCACCTTCATCGACCGATATGGAAACATCGAAAACTACAGCTACCCCATCATAACCCGTTGTCAAGTTTTTTACTCTTAGCATAGTACCTCTCCCCCAGATAAGCTTTGATGACTTCTTCGTTGTTGATGATCTCGACCGGTTTACCCTCGGCGATCTTCTTCCCTGCACTCAGAACGACGACCTTGTTGGATATCGGCATGATCGCTTCCATGATGTGTTCAACGATCAGAAGCGTTATGCCGGATCTGTTGAGCGTCACACACAGATCCATCGCCTCTTTTATCTCCGATTGGTTCAAACCAGCCATCGCTTCGTCGAGCATGATCATCCTCGGCTTGGTCGCCAGGACCCTTGCTATTTCCAGTCTCTTCTTGTCCGCTATCGTCAAGCTCCCAGCGAGCACATCACGTTTATCCCACAGATGTGTCAGATGCAGTACTTCCTCCGCTATTCTGTAGGCTTCTCTTCTACTGGAAGCTCTCAGGAAGGCACCGGTCAGCACGTTGTCTCTGACAGTCATGTCCTTCAGGGGTTTAACGATCTGGAAAGTCCTCGTCAAACCCATCACGGTTATCTCGTACGTGGGTTTACCCGTGATGTCTTTCCCATCGAAGAATATTCGCCCACTGAAGGGTTTATAGAAACCACTTATACAGTTGAAAAGAGTGGTCTTACCAGCTCCGTTCGGCCCTATGAGGCTGACGATCTCACCCTCGTTCACGACGAACGAAACGTCGTCGTTCGCCACGAGACTTCCAAATTTCATCGTGACTCCCTGAACTTCAAGCAACGGTTTTGCCATATTCGATCCTCCTTCTCTTGCGAATTCTCAAAAGTCCGAGCACTCCTCTCGGTTCGAAGATCACGATGACCATTATCAACACTCCGTAGATCATCAGATCTATACCCTTGCCAGTGCCACCCAGATAGGCGCGCGTGTACTCCGAGAGAGGGATCAGAATGGCCGCCCCAACGATCGGACCGTAAATGTTCCCCAGTCCACCGAGGACAGTGAGCAAAACGATCTTCATGGATGTCTCGAGTCCAAACACCATGAACGGATCTATGTAGAGTATGTACTGCGCGTACAGTGTGCCAAAAACAGCAGTCAACATGGAACTGACGATCATTGCTAAAAGCTTGTACCTCGCAGTGTTGATACCCAATGCTTCCGCTGCTTCGTGACTTTCCCTTATGGCCTTCAGGTAATAACCCATCCTGTTTCGTTCGATCGATATGGCAACGAACAAAGTCAAAACGAACAAGCCGTAAGCGATCAACACGTACGGAATCTTCGAGCGGTGAAATTGCATCGCCCAGAAACTGTCCGGAACCACCGGTATGGAGATCCCCGTCGCCCCTTCCACGTAGTCCCAACTCACGAACAGTTGCTTTATGATCTCCGCCACGGCGAGCGTAGCGACGGCGAAATAATGACCTTTCAAACGAAAGCACGGATAACTCACCAGAAAAGCGACGATACCGGCAAATACTGCACCGAGTATCATTCCTAACCACGGCGAGACACCAAACTTGTAGAAGAGAACGGTCGAGGTGTAAGCACCTATACCGAAGAACGCCGCATGCCCGAAGGAAGTCTGGCCCGCAAAACCCGTTATGATGTTCCAAGCCTCTCCAAGGCCTGCGAAAATGAGAGTCATCAACATCACGTGCTGGAAATTGACGTTTCTCACGATCAAAGGGAGCAACAATAGGATCGAAAGGATCACCAGCAACGGTGTTTTTCTCATCTTGTTCACCACCCGAACAGGCCTTTGGGCCTGAATTGAAGAACGAGCAAATAGATCAGAAAGGCTATCGCATACTTGAACTGTGTGCCGAGGTAAAAGCCACCTATCGTCTCGGCGAGGCCTATCATTATGCCCGCGTAGAAAGCACCCCATATGTTTCCAAAACCACCGAGTGCGACGATCACGAACGCCAAAAGCCCGTACATCGCACCGGATTCCGGATAAACTGGGAATATACCCGAAAGGAGCGTGCCAGCCACACCCACACAGATACCGGACAGCGCGAAGGTGAACATGTACACCTTCTCAGTGTCGATGCCCATCAACTCTGCTATATCCTTACTCTGTGCGGTCGCTTGGATCGCTTTTCCGAATTTGGTCTTTTTTATGAACAGTGCCACGGCGAGCGTCATGACGATGCTACCGATCGCCGCAACGAGTTGTGGTAGACCAACGATCACATCGAAAACGATGAACCTTTTTCCAGAAAGGATCGATTCACCTACGAATCTGTAATTTGGACTCCAAAGGAACTGCGCCAAGTTTCTGATGAACAAACTCAGACCGAACGTGGCGAGCAGGGCCATGAGGCCAGGGGCGTTCACAACCCTTTTTATAACGAGCCTGTAAGAGAGGATAGCGATCAATGCGGTGACGATCGCCGCAACGGGTAGCGATACCAACGGATCCCATTTCAAAAGTGCATAGAGCCAGAACACAACGTACATGGACATCATCATGAAGTCACCATGAGCGAAGTTGATTATGTCCATCAAACCCCAAATCAAAGTCAAACCGACTGCCACGAGTGAATAGACACTACCAACGAGCACCCCAGTAACGATGAGTTGAGCGAGCATGTTCATCCCCTTTCATGATCTTTAAAAGGGGGGCGAATTCCGCCCCCCAGTTGTTCATCTCTTCGTCCAATCTGGGAACTGTGGTACTGGTGGTTTTGTCTGGTAGTTCTCTGGCCAAACCGCTTCGTAAATGCCGTTGAGGATCTGCGTCATGACGGATGCCGAGTAAACGTTCTGTCCATCGGGACCGAATTTGATCTTTCCAGAGACGAAGTAAGGTGCCTCAAAGGTGTGGTTCTTCAGAATTTCCAGCACCTTCGCCGGGTCGGTGGTGCCGGCGAGGTTTATCGCCTCGGCTATGACGAGAGCAGAGGCGAAATCTTCCAAAGTTGGTCCATCGATGTCAACGTTGGATTTAGCTTTGTACATCTCGTTGATCCTCGAAAGGATGGGCATCTTGGAGAACAGAGCAGGCGTCGTTGCGTTGGTTCCAGCGAAATAATCGGCATCTTTTCCGAGGTTGACCACGAACTGTGGGTCTTGATACCCACCACAGTAGGAGAGTACGACCTTAGGAACGACGTTGAACTCTTTGTACTTCTTGACGAACATGGTCATGTCGCCGATGTAAGATGCGTGGAAGATCGCATCGGGTCTGGCAGATTTGACCCTCTGAACTTCGATATCCACGTTCGTGGCGTTCACGGGGTACTTCACATCGGCAATGAGGCTGAATTCTGGGAAGTCCTTGATCTTCTCTTTCACCATCTGCGCGGCATGAACACCGTACTCGTTGTCGATGTAAACGACAGCGACTCTCTTTATATTCGCGTTGAATTTCTCATTGAGATATCTCAAATATTCGAAGAAAAATACTGTTTCCATGCCATCGTGCGGTGCGATCCTGAAGAACCACTTCAGACCCCTCTCGGTGAGGGCCGCAGAGCTGGAGGAACCTGCAACGAAAGGTATGCCATATTTTTCGGCCACCTGGCTCGCAGGTTTCGTACAGGAAGATTGATAACATCCTATGAGCGCCACAACCTTTTCGTTTCTGATCAACCTTTCCGCCTCGGCCATCGCGAGTTCTGGGTTACCCTGATGGTCTGCGAAGATGAATTGAACCTTCGCTCCATTCAAGTTGGGCAAACCTGCAGACTTTGCGAGCGACAGAGCGATCTCTGGATACACGCCGTTGATGATTTCCTGTGCAACCTCGATCGCGTACTTGATCTTGACACCCGTCGCCGCAGCTGCACCGGTGAGTGGGAAGATGGCTCCGATCTTGATGACCTCTTGTGCCAGCACCAGGAAACTCACGAGTAGCGCTAAAACTACCAACAACCTTTTCATACAAACACCTCCTCCGACTTTAGTGTTGCGAAAGTATTAACGAACCGCTCACAACCCTTTCGATTATAACGTTTTGAGAATGATCATGTCAAAAAATTTGCTCAATCTTTTCCCAAAAGGATTTCTCTCAGAAAATCCTCTTCCACGCTCAATTCATACGATAATTTTTCATTCTTTCTTTTCATTTCAAGGATCTTTTTGAGCCTGTCGTGAACAGATTTTGTCAGAGGATATTTCAACGCGAAGAACAGACTCAACAGGAGTAAGCCTATCGGGAGCAGAGCGAAGACGAAGCGCAACGTCGTTATGAAAGCTGGGCTTTGGGGTTGTTGAATGATCTTTCTCACACCATCGATGATCTCTTCTTTGGGAGGTACGTAACCCGCCGCAGCTATTATGTTGGATATCAGAAAAATACCCACGGCCGAGCTCATCTTCCTCATGAATGTGAACAAGCCTGAGAAGATGCCTTCCCTCCTCTGGCCTGTCTTCAGCTCGTCCACGTCCGGAATATCGGCGAAGATGGAATAGATCATGACTATGACGGCGCTCGTTCCGACACCGACGATGGCTGCGAAAAGAAACACCACGAGAGTCGGGCTACTCGGGGTGATGGCGAAGCTGAACAGCATGGCGACGATCCAAACCGAAAGCCCAAGGATGAAGGCCATCTTTTTACCCAGCCGTTTTCCAACCACTGACCAGAATGGTATGACGAGAACTTCCGCTATCAAGAGTGTGCCCAGAGCCAGATTGGTGATGTTCCCTTTGTTGAGATAGTACGTCATGAAATAGATGAGGATACTCATGATCACGTCCATCGTCAGGAAAGAGAACAGATACATCAGTAAGACGAAGACGAAGGAACGATTCTTGAATGGTTCAATGAAAGTTTCTTTGAAACTGAAAGTAGACTGTTTCTGCCAAAACTCAGGTCTTTCACGCGTGAAAGCGAAGGTAAAAATGAAAGGCACCGCAAAGAAGG
>CAYXCE010000101.1:0-5662 GCA_964463395.1 uncultured Pseudothermotoga sp. | reverse complement strand
AGCTGTTGAAAGCCCAATGATTCCGGCACCTATGACTATCACATCGTAGTTGCGTATATCCCCCACCTTACGGGCGGACTTTTGAGGCTCTTGAGCAGTTTTTAGTTGTTCTTATTCTACCATCGTATAGCAAGTAAAGTCAAGTTAACAAGAAGGGCTTTTATTAATACCTTATATCTAATCACTTTTTAATCTCTTCACTTTTATGATACAGTTTAAGGAACATACCTGAAGGGGGGATGGTTATGAAAAGATGCCTTTGTTTGGTGTTACTGCTGTGGTGCTTGACTGTGTTCTTGGCTGATTCGGTGCTCATCGATGATGGATGGTGGGTCAAGCTCACCGTACTGGACAACAGATCTCGTCGGTATCCTGTACAGACCGATTTCGTGTTGGAAATTCGTTCCATACAAGGTTCACCCCTGGAAGTTTCCTATCTCATGATCGACAACACTGGAACACCGAACCGGCCTTCGAGCGCCTTCATCATGAAAGGTTTGAACTTCAACCCACCGTGGAACGGTACCTGCTTCTTCAAAACGGAAGTCAGTGGTTGGGGACAACCGGAGTTCAAGGAAAATCCGAAATATTTGCCTCTACCACACTACAGGACATGCGTGTTGTTGCTCGCGAGGTACGAGAAAATTTATCTGGTGTTCGTGCGTGAGAACGATGGGCAGATCAGCTACGCGGTTTTCAAAGGTGGAGCCTTTCAGAATTTCGAAATTCCTAATGTTGCGAGGATGGAAAAGGTCGGCAACGAGTTCGTCATCACCTCGTTGGGTCAACCGGTTGAAGTGGGGATGTGGATCGAAGGCAGATACAACCACGACGAGGTGGGCGGATGGGCTGCACCAGCTTATGCTGCCAAGAGCAAACGTTACGCTATACCACACTACGAGATGTTCATGATGATGATCGGTCGCTACGACAAACTCGCACTCATCATCGGTAAAGAGAACGATGGAAGATTGGGTGTAGTACAATTCGTGGGATCTCAGAACTGGGCGAGCCCAATTCAGATCCCAGGATTCTGTACATGTGTGGTATCGGGTACCAATCTGACGGTGACGGCCTTGTCTCGACCCGTTGAGATCACGCATTTTGCCTTCGACAACACTTCTTGGCAGTGGGAAGTCGGTGGGTGGGGTCAGCCCGGCTTTGCACCACGTGAGCAGACTTTTCAATTGAAACACTACACACCGGGTTTAATCGTCGTCAACAGGTACGAAACCATCGGTGTGGTTGGATACAACGAGAACGATTTTCAAACGGGAGTGATCCTGCTCAAGTGGTGAGCGCTGTGAAGGTTGCAGTCAAGGTTCAACTGAGAAAACTCTAACTAAGATTTTGTTTTTTGTGTTGGATGATGTCGAGCAGTTCTTCGACTATTTTTTCGTGTGGGACGGTCTTGATGATTTTACCTGATTCGAATATCGCGGCACCGTCTTTGGTTCCAGCCACGCCGATGTCTGCATGCTTCCCTTCTCCCACGCCGTTCACGACGCATCCCATGACCGCAACGATCAGATCGTAGTTTTCAACGAGCGGTTCTATCGTTTTTGCTATTCTCTCTACATCGATTTCGCATCTACCACAGGTGGGACACGCTATCACTTGGCCGAGCTTTCTCAATCCGATCGAAGAGAGTATTTTCTTTGCAACGATCACTTCCTTGATGGGGTCACCCGCGATCGACACTCTGATCGTGTTACCTATACCCTTCAGAAGTAAATACCCTATCGTGATAGAGGATTTGATCATTGCAGTTTCTCCCACTCCCGCCTCGGTGAGGCCTATGTGGAGTGGATAGTCCACCTTGGAGGCGATGTACTCGTTGGCTCGGATCGTTTCTAAAACGTCGCTGCTCTTCACCGAAATCACGATATCGTAGAATCCGAACTTCTCCAACAATCTCACTTCGTACAGCGCAGATTCAGCCAGCGCTGTTGGACGATCGTATTTTTCTTCGAATTCTTTTCTCAGCGAACCACTGTTCGCACCCACTCGGATCGGAACGGAACGCTCTTTGGCCACTTCCACCAGTTCTTTCACTTTCCAATCTTGACCTATGTTTCCTGGATTTATACGTATCTTGTCCGCCCCGCTCTTGATCGCTTCTATGGCGAGTCTGTGATCGTAGTGAACGTCTGCCACGATGGGTACATCGATGTCGAGCAATTTTTTGATCGTTCCGATCGCTCTCGCGCTCTCGATATCCGGCACAGCCACCCTGACGATCTCGCAACCAGCAGCCGCGAGCTCTCTTATCTGGCGAACCGTGGCTTCCACATCGTTGGTTTTCGTGTTGGTCATGGATTGGATCGAGATCGGATGACCTTGACCTATGAGAACTTTCCCAACTTTCACCACTCTACTCATCTTCCCATCAGCCTACCTATATCGCTGAAGGTGACGAAAACCATCAACGCCACGAGGAGCAGAAAACCTATGAAGTGTATCAGGTTCTCCAGTTTTGGATTCACTTTCTTCCTGCTCACCATCTCGATCAGTGAGAAGACGATTCTACCACCATCCAGCGCCGGCAGTGGAAGCAAGTTGAATATGCCCAGGCTCATAGTGATCAGAGCGACGAGGGTGAGTACGGGCTCCAGACCGGCTTTCGCCGTTTCGCCGATGAATGCGACCAGACCCACTGGGCCCACGACGCCTCCAACTTCGGTCCCACGGAACAAACCGAAGAGTGATCTGTACATCGTTATCAGGACGTTGTTGCACCGATCCACAGCGGTCGTTATCACCTCAAAAACACTCATCGGTTTCAGATTGGTCGTTTTCGGTTCGAACAAGCCCGCCGTCTCCAGCGCAACTTTGATGATGGAAGAAGGGATCTTCATGTCGATCTTTTTACCCTCTCTCATCAGAGATATTTCGATTTCATCTCCAAAGCCTTTTTCGATCCAGACGATTCGATCACCCTGTACCTCGACGTAAACGCCGTCTGACCCGGCGAGCACGAGCTGGTAGATCCTCGACAGATCGACGTTGTTGTTCACCTCTATGTCTTCCACACGGAGCAACGCATCACCCTTTTTGAACACGTTGAAATCTTTTCTGAAGATGTTCGAAACGGTCGCAAAGTAGAAGCCGAGCGCGTACTTGGGAGGATCGTACTGGTATTGTTTGAGCAATCCTCTAAGCGTTCCAGAATCTGTCTCGATCGACACGAAGTGTTCGATCAAGCCGGAAAGGTTCGTCGCACTGATGGATTTGCCGGCGACAGTCTGTATTTTTGAGTCTTTTGGTACCTGTCCGGTGACGTCTCTCAACAAAAGGAAGTGCGATTCTTCGAACAGTTTTGGAACAGCTCTTATCGTTATTTTCTCTTTGTTTCTCAGCACCAGAAGTTCCACTGGCTGACCTCTTCTGATCGTCTGGCTGACCGTGTAGTTGTCGTACACTCTTTTCCCGTTGATTTTCAGTATGATGTCTCCCTCTCTCAAGCCAGCTTCGTAGGCAGGTTTGTTGGGTTCAACGTACGCCACGGAGACCGTCGGTACACCCCAAAGAGAGACTATCGCCACGAACAGGGCGTAACCTGCGAGTATCGAAAAGACAGGACCAGCGAGGAATATGAGCAATCTCTGCCAGGCGGGTTTCGAATAGAGACCTCTCGTTCCCCCAACGAGTTCTTCGGTCGGGTCTTCACCAGCGAGTTTGACGTATCCGCCTAAGGGGAAGATGTTTATTCTGAAGTTGAAAGTTTTGAATCTCTTTTGATATATCTTTGGACCGAAACCGATCGCAAATTCATGTACGTCCACTTTGAAGAGCTTGGCGAACGCGAAATGACCAAGTTCGTGTACAACGACCACAGCCATGAATATGACGATGAAATAGATCACAGACATTCGATCACCTCTTTCGCTATTCTTCTGCTCTCTTCGTCGATGGATTTCAAATCTTCAAAATCCCTCGGTTTGCCCTCGATCTTCTCGACGACTCTTTCTATGACCTTGGCTATGTGAGTGAACTTGATACGGTTTTGGAGGAACGCCTCAACACACACCTCGTCTGCCGCGTTGTAAGCGGTCCTCTTCGCATAGTCTTTTTCAATCTCGTAGGCAAGATAGAATGCAGGATACCTCTTCTCATCCACACGCTCGAACTTCAGAGGGGTTCCGATCAGGTCCGGCCAGCTTTTGTTTTCATAATTTCTCTTTGGATATGTAAGGCCGTAAGCGATGGGTATCTTCATGTCGGGAAATCCCAGATGCATCTTGATAGTCCCATCTTTCAAAAACACCGCGGCGTGCACGAACCCTTCTCTGTGGATGAGCACTTCCACTTGATTTGCGCTCAATTTGAACAATTCGCACGCTTCGAGCACTTCAAAGCCTTTGTTCACCATCGTCGCCGAATCTATCGTGATCCTCTTACCCATCCTCCAAACGGGATGTTTCAAAACATCTTCTGGCTTCGCTCTGTCCAGATCTTCGATGTTCCAATCCCTCAAGGCTCCTCCAGACGATGTCAGCATCACCTTCTCAACTTCCGGCTCATAGATCTGCATCAGGGCACTGTGTTCGCTATCTAAAGGTATCAATTCACAGCCGCCTTTCTCCTTGGCTTCTCTCACGAGCCAGCCACCACACACCAAAGCTTCTTTACTCGCCAAAAGCACCCTTTTCGAAGTTTCGAGAGCTTTCAGCGTGATCTGGAGGCTCACAAAACCTGGGATACAGATGAGCGTCACATCGGGTCGTCGTTCTTCGAGCAGTCTCAAGAGGTCATCATAACCATCCTTCGTGCAGAGAACTTTTTTCACGCCGAATTCTCTCGCAAGTTTTTCGGCCGAATTGCGATTCTCGTGGTATGTACCTGCGAGTACATCGAAAGAGCCAAGCTTTTTGATCACCTCTAAAGATTGCAAGCCCATCGAGCCGGTCATTCCGACTATCACGACGGTTCTTTCAACCATCTGAAGTACGCCACCTTTCCGCTTTCGACGGTTACTTTGACTCTTCGCGAAACGGCCACGTTGCTCACGCCGTAGGGACTACGCCACGGCATGTCTCTTTGCCTGATTTCGTACTTGAAACCACTGAGCGTAACGCCGTGCGCATCCCCACCGATGGGGAGTATCGACCATTTTTCGCCCGGTTCGGCGTCTAATTCCATCTCGCCGGACGTCACACCCACGATCAACTTATCACTCTTCGCAGTTATTCTCACGTCAAAGGTGCCCATCAAGTAGATCAGGGCGAACAACATGTCCAGCCTCTCTCCCATCCAGCAGAAAACGTCTATTTCACTCGCACCTCTTTCGACAGCTTTCCTCAATGCGAGTTCCGCGTCGATCTCATCTTTCTCTCTTGGAAAGACGAGAACTTCGCAGTTCGAACCGCTCAACTTTCTCAGATCGGACTCGTCCACGGAATCACCGTCTCCAACGAACACATCCGGTACCAAACCGGCTCTGAGGAAATGCCTCACCCCTCCATCTACAGCGACGAGCAAATCGTAGTTATCGAATGGAATGCACAAGAAATCTTCACATTCCCCGTTGAGAAACACCGCCACCTTCACGTGAAAGACCTCCAATGAAGTTTCTGTATTTGTTCACAGTGCGCCTGCTAACTTCCACACCGTAAGTTCTGAGCGATTCTTTGAGTTGTTCATCGGTAGCGTTGGGATTTTC
>CAYXCE010000100.1:0-5671 GCA_964463395.1 uncultured Pseudothermotoga sp. | reverse complement strand
TATCAGGTATTCTTCTCTGAATTTCACGACCGTTTCTGCTTCGAGTGATCCGGCGAGCATCGCTCCAACCAACGCTCCGAGACCCATGGAACCCATGATCAAGCCATAACCAACAAGACCAGTCTTCACGGCACTCTTTGCGAACGCTTGCATGAGCATACTGTAGGGCATCCCAAAGACAGCATAAACCGTTGAAGATAGGAAAGTCACCAGCAGTATCTTGTGAGAAGCCACGTAACTGATTCCTGCACGCAGATCGGTGAAGAAATTCCGTTCAACCCGTTCGACATGAACTTTTTGCCCCTTGATGAACATCAATGAGACGATGAGCGGCAAAAAGGTCAATGCGTTCACTATAAAGCCGAAACCCATACCCTTATACTCAACGATGAACCCAGCTATGGATGGACCTATCATCCTGGCGAAGTTGAAAATCATCGCATGCAGTGCGAGCGCGTTCGAAAGTAGATGGCGCGGCACAATAGATCCTATAAAAGTGTTGCGCGATGGCAGATAGAATGCCTGAGAGACACCCATGATTAGGCTCAGAAAGAGCAATTGAAAAGCGCTCAGAACACCTCTATGAACCAGATAAGCCATCAAAGTTGCGTTCAATGCATCGACTATTTGAGTGAACAGAAGCACGTTCTTAGGGCCGAACCAATCTATCATGACACCACAGACTGGAGAGAGCACCACCGTGGGCAGTCCTTTCAGGAATGCAACCAAACCTATGAAACCCGCTGCCTTACTTTCTGAGAACAGATTGACAGCGACCCAACCCCTGAGTGTCGTGTCGATCCAAGTTCCGATCAACGAAACACTCTGGGGTAACCAAAACAGCAGATAATTCCTATTTCTCAACGCTCTGAAAGGGTTCGAATATTTCGCCATGCGAACAGATTTATACATCATGCAGGTTAATTTGTCGGTCACATGCATGTGAAGTTTTGCAAACAAAACCGTGGGGCGGATTGGTGTAACATCGGTATGACATAATTATGTTGATTAAAATAACACACCTGTTTATCGTACAATACTTGTAACATTAGTGCGCCATATTCGTTTCGAAATACGAGCTTCGCTTAATTGATTTCTGACCCAGCATAGCGTATGATGAGAAGAGGTGTTGTACATGTTTGAAAACCTTCAGGAAAAACTGTCAAACATCTTCAAAGCGATAGCTGGTCAGGGAAGATTGACAGAAAAGAATATAAGTGAAGCCGTGAGACAGGTGAAACTGTCTCTGCTTGAGGCTGATGTGAACTACAAAGTTGTCAAAGATTTTGTAGAAGCTGTCAAACAGAAAGCTCTCGGTGAAGAAGTGCTCAAGAGTTTCACTCCGGACCAACAGTTCATCAAGATCGTCAGAGACGAGCTCATCCAGATCATGGGACGGGCAAATGCGCCTTTGCAGTTGAAACGTCATCCAGCTGTCGTCATGCTCGTGGGACTTCAGGGTAGTGGTAAAACGACTACCGCAGGTAAACTCGCTCTACACTTGAGAAAATCCGGTAGAAACCCTTTACTCGTCGCTGCAGACACTTACAGGCCCGCCGCAATCGATCAGCTCGAAAAACTCGGCAAGAGCATAAATGTACCTGTGTTCTGTGGGGATAGAAAGAATGCATTGCGAATCGTTGAGGATGCTCTTAAAGTAGCTGAAGAACTCCGTTGCAACGTGCTCGTGCTCGATACGGCTGGAAGACTCCACATCGATGAAGAAATGATGAAAGAACTCGAAACCATAAAGACGATGACAAGTCCAGATGAAATCCTCATGGTTGTTGACGCAATGATCGGTCAGGATGCAGTGAATTCGGCCCTGGAATTCGACAAGAGACTATCTTTGACAGGCTTTATCGTGACGAAGTTGGATGGGGATGCCCGTGGAGGTGTCATCCTTTCCATAAGTTATGTCACGGGCAAGCCCATCAAGTTTATAGGTGTCGGAGAAAAGTTGGACGCACTGGAACTGTTCCATCCCGACAGAATGGCGAGCAGGATATTGGGTCTCGGAGATGTACTGAGCCTCATAGAAAAAGCAGAGAAAGAGCTCGACAAGGAAAAAATGGAGATCACAGCGAAGAAACTGTTGCAAGCGCAATTCACACTCGAGGATTTCCGAGAACAACTCAGAGAATTGAAAAAACTTGGTCCCCTTTCTTCGGTGATAGAGATGCTCCCAGGTGCCCCCAAGGTTGACACGGAAGCCAGCGAAAAGGAGCTGAAGAAAATTGAGGCGATCATCAATTCCATGACACCTGAGGAAAGAAGGAACCCAAGGATTTTGAATGCGAGTAGAAAAGTGAGGATCGCCAAGGGTAGTGGTACAACGGTGCAGGACATCAACAAGTTGTTGAGATCTTACGAGCAGATGAGAGAACTCATGCAAAAGCTCAAGCATGGAAAACTTAAATTGCCTTTCGGGCTTTGAGGAGGTGTTCTCGTGGTAAGGATCAGATTGACGAGGCTTGGAAAGCGGAGCATGCCGTTCTACAGAATAGTGGTTGTTGACTCAAGAAAAAAGCGAGATGGTGCTTACATCGAATCACTGGGCTATTACAACCCACTCCGTACACCTGCAGATATAAAGGTGAACGTTGAAAAGGCTGTGGAGTGGATCTTAAAAGGTGCACAACCCAGTGATACAGTGAGAGACATACTGAGCAAAGCCGGTGTGCTGAAAAGGGTGCACGAGATCAAGTATGGCAAAAGAGAAGCAGCAAATGAAACAAGTGCTTGAGTACATCGTCAAGGGTATAGTGAAACATCCCGAGGAAGTCATAGTCGTCGAATTCGACGAAGCTGAGGGGAAGGTTTTCGAGATCGTGGTGAACGAAGAAGATGTGGGACAAGTCATAGGAAAGGATGGTAGGACCATCAAATCTCTGAAAGTCCTTCTCTCGGCTCTTTTTGGTACTGAGGATTTCACCTTGCGGGTGGTAAGGTGAGCGAGTACATCGTGATTGGGAAGATTGCAAAGACACACGGTTTGTTCGGAAACGTGAAGGTTGTTCCCACGACTAACGTGTCAGAGGTCTTTGCCAATTTGAAAGAAGTCTTCATAAAAGACGAATTACGCAACGGTGTTTACAGAGTCGACGTGCAGAGTGTCAAAAGAGTTGGTAAGAATTATCTTCTGAAAATCGCAGGTATAGATACTGTAGAGGATGCCAAGAAGATCGTGGGACTACTTCTTGCTTTGAGATTGGAGGATCTTCCAAAACTCAAAGCGGGGGAATATTATTTTTACCAACTTTTGAACATCGATGTGTTCGATGAGAAAGGTCAGAAACTCGGTAAGGTGGTCGACATCATAGAAACTGGTTCAAACGATGTCGTAGTTGTGAAGACGGAGAAAGAAGAAATATTGATACCAATGGTGAAAGAATGCATCTTGAGTTTCGATCCGGGGAAAAAGCTCGTTGTAAAGTTGCCGGAGTGGATGTGATGAGGATAATCATTGCAACGATCTTCCCAGATTTCGTGAAGGTCGTCAAGGAATATGGTGTTCTGGCACAAGCTGTGGAAAAAGGAAAGATCGATATTCAAATACTGAACTTGCGGGATTTCACGCACGATCGACACCGGATCGTTGACGATTATCCTTACGGTGGAGGACCCGGCATGGTCATGAAACCGGAACCTTTTTTCGAACTGCACGAATACTGCAAACAGGTGTTCGGAGAGCTCTACACGGTGTTGACGTCACCACAGGGTATCACGCTGAACAACAAACTCGCCGTGGAGTTGTCGAAAAAAGAGAACCTTTTGATACTCTGCGGAAGATATGAAGGCATCGATGAGAGAGTTAAGAAATTGGTGGATCTGGAAGTTTCAATAGGAGATTATGTACTCAGCGGCGGAGAACTCGCGGCGATGGTCATATGCGATGCGGTGAGCAGGTTCGTCCCAGGAGTCGTTGAAGAAGAATCAGTAAAGCGAGATTCTTTTTACAACGATTTACTAGACCACCCACACTACACCAGACCCGCTGAATACAAGGGCCTACGTGTGCCTGAGGTTTTACTGAGCGGTGACCACGGAATGGTGGAGTTGTGGAGGACAGCCGAGAGCCTGAAACTGACTGCGTTGAGGAGACCTGATCTTTTCCTCTCAAGAGAATTTTCAACTCAAGAGAAAAAGGCTCTCGTTTGGCTCATACAGGAGTTGGTGAAACATGCTGAGCGATGTGAGGGTAGCTCTGATCCACTATCCAGTTCTGGGGAAAGATGGTAAGATAATCTCCAGCGCGGTGACGAACCTCGATGTGCACGATATAGCCAGGACCGCGAGGAGCTATGGTGTCAAGAAATACTACATTGTCACGAATCTACCCGCGCAACAGGAAGTGGTCAAAGCGGTGCTGAGATATTGGGTGGACGGTCTTGGAAAGGAACAGAACATCAGCCGAACAGAGGCGCTGCAGTTGATCGAACTGAAGTCTTATATTGAAGACGTGATCGAAGCAATTGAAAGAGAAACGGGAAAAAAACCATTGATGTTCTTCACGTCTGCCAAAAAAAAGCCCAACAGCATCAGTTATGAAGAGGGAAGAAACATCGTGCGGACCACGGATAAGCCGGTGCTCATACTTTTTGGAACGAGTTGGGGCATGCCGCAGGAATTGCTGGACATGTGCGACTACGCTTTGGAGCCTGTTCGAGCGAGATCTGATTATAACCACCTTTCGGTGAGGGCGGCTGCTGCAATAATCATAGACAGGTTGATAGGAGAGGAGGTATGAACCCCATGAGTATGGACAATCTTGTGAGGTTGATCGAGAAGGATGAGTACAGAAAGCTTCCCGAGTTCAGACCTGGAGACACCGTGAGAGTACACGTCAAGGTTGTAGAAGCTGGTAAAGAGAGGACTCAGATTTTCGAGGGCATAGTCATCAAAATCAGAGGTTCTGGTCTGAGCAAAACATTCACGGTGCGAAAGATCGCCAGCGGAGGCATAGGTGTTGAAAGAACTTTTCCATACCATTCACCGGTCGTAGAGAAACTCGAGGTGATAAAGAGGGCAGAGACGAGTAGAGCAAAACTCTACTATCTGCGTGACGTGAAAGGAAAGATCAAACTGAAAGAAAAAAGAGAGTGACACACATGGACAAAGAAAAATTGAAGAAGCATGCGCTGGATTGGTTGAAGTCTTTAGCTTATGCGATCGTTGCCGCAACGATCGTTAGACTCTACGTTTTCGAAACAATGCTCGTACCAACAGGTTCGATGATACCCACTATAAACATTGGCGATCGACTGTTCATTGAGAAGGTAACCTACACAGTTAGAGAGCCACAGATCGGAGACATAGTAGTGTTTTGGGCTCCCTTCATAGATGAACGAGCCCTAACGATGCTCAGACCCTTCGACAAGTTCATGGATCTATTCGCTCCGAGCAGATTCAGAGGCAGAGTGAAATATGTAAAGCGTTTGGTCGGTAAGGAAGGCGATGTGTTGCAGATAAAACTCGCAGACGATGGTAAATATCATCTCTATGTGAATGGTGAGTTGAACGAAAAACTGAAAAACATAGTTTACGCACCGGAAGGTATCTTCAAATATCCAGAGCTCCTGAACTGGTTCGTCGAAGCGAGCAAGCTGAGGAACAATCAAACTGCGTACCGACAATACTTGCAGAGGCTCGCACAGAAAGATGTTTATGC
>CAYXCE010000099.1:0-5722 GCA_964463395.1 uncultured Pseudothermotoga sp. | reverse complement strand
CTCCCACTGAAGATTTTATAATCACCACCTTCCTACACCAATAACGACCAAAAAATTAGGGATGGAGTCAGCTCCACCCCTACTCATATACTTAACTTACCTCTCGAAACCATTTTGAGATCGATCAATAAACGATCTTCAGATCTTCGAGTGTTCTTTTTGTTGCGACTAAACTTTCACCGTTCGCTGACCGTTGTCGTTGTAGATAGCATACCATCATTACTACATACAATTCGTTCCATCTGTTCCTACTACATGCAGGATTCTACTCGATCACCGATCTGGCATTTCCTGATGAGCAGTTTCCGAGAACCGTGAAGAAAGCCAGGGTCATGGTGAACCAGCCGAGTCAGTATAACAACTTTTTACCGAAGTATGTTTTGAAAGCTGATCTCTTTATCTTGGACATAACGATCAAGAAGCTTAGAAAGATTGAGACTTTCTCCACACATGTTCCCAACGAGGTAGACCTATGGCAATAGTACGTTCTTCCTCAACTCAGGGCCCTGGGTCAGCGCGCCTTCCCATATATAAAGATACGAAGTTCTAAAGTCCATACCCAAAGTTGGAAAAATAAACCATAGAAATCTTTTTCACACTGATTTTTGAGATTTCAACGGTTCGTTCCTCTAAAATATTCTCGGGAGGGGATCACTGTGAAAATCAAGCATGTGAGTGAGGTTGAGCCTCAAAAGCTCATGGATGGCAAAATTTTGAAGAGGGTGTTCATAGGCCCAACTGAAGCGCCCAATTTTGTGCTCAGGCTGTTCACACTGCAACCTGGTGCGAGCACGCCCTTCCATTCGCACGGCTGGGAGCACGAAGTGTTCGTCGTCGAAGGAAGATTGAAAGTGATCTCCCAAGACGGCGAAACCACAGCGGAACCTGGACATTTCGTGTACGTGGCACCGAACGAACAGCATCAATTTGTTAATATTTCGAGCGGGCCATCATCTTTCATATGTGTCGTTCCGAAGGAAGGAGAGTTTTGAGAAAGGACTTCTCTCATTTCTGTGGGATCGATCCATCCTGGACGGGTAAAAACCCAACAGCATTGTCGATCATAGACAGAGATTTCAACTTGGTCGAATGGGTTTACAGCGACCAACTGGATGAATTGATCGAGACGTTGACGAGATATAGGGACGTCCTCGTTGGTGTGGATGCCCCTCTGATCGTTGAAAACAAGTTTGGCCACAGAGAAAACGAAAGGGAATTTCTCAGATACTTTTCTAAATTCAGGTTGTCACTCTATCCTGTCAATAGAAACAGATACCCTTTCTTCTTTCCTGAGCTGATCTACCAACGTCTGAAGCAACATGGCTTTTCCTTCGAAACTGGCAACATCTTCGAGATCTATCCGCACGCAACGATCGCGATCTTGCTGAACAATGGGAAGGTCTTTCACTACAAAAGATCAAGAAAGTGCGAAAAGTTTGAAAAGCTTTCTTGGCTCGAGGCGAGGATCAAAAGGTTTGTGAAGATGTCTGATATTTCTGTACCCAGAAACGATCTGAAAATGTACGAAGATTTTCTGGACTCCATAGTGTGTGCCCTCACGGTGAGGTTGGCACTGGAAAGACCGCACTTACTGTTCGGTGACGAGAAAAGCGGTATCTTGCTGGTGTTGAAACCGGAGGCACAGGTTTCGAATCAACAGGATCTTTGTACAGGGGGGATCTCTCTTGGCTTACTTTGATATGCCACTCGAGAAACTTTTGAGCTATTTTCCTGAAAGATACGAAGAAAAGGATTTCGATGATTTCTGGAAGGAAACTTTGAAGGAATCAGAAAATTATCCGTTGAATCCTGTATTCGAGAGGGTTGATTATCTTCTGAAAAGCGTCGAAGTTTACGACGTCACTTATTCTGGTTACATGGGACAGAGGATCAAGGGTTGGCTCTTGATCCCAAAGCAAAGGGATTCTGAAAAATTGCCGTGTGTGATCCGCTACGTTGGTTATGGTGGTGGTAGGGGATTTCCTTACGATTGGCTCGTTCACTGTTGCGCAGGTTATGTGTACTTCGTCATGGACACGCGTGGCCAAGGAACTGGACGAACGAAGGGGGACACACCAGATTACTGCGAAGAACCCATCGATCCACAGTTTCCTGGTTTCATGACTCGTGGCATACTCGATCCAAAAAACTACTATTACAGGAGAGTGTTCGTCGATGCGGTTCGAGCCGTGGAAACTGCAGCGAGCTTTCCTTCGATCGACCCAAACAAGATAGTCGTATCTGGGACCAGTCAAGGTGGTGGAATAGCACTCGCTGTCGCAGCCTTGTCTTGGAGAGTGAAGGCGCTCCTGTGCAACGTACCTTTCCTGTGTCACTACAAAAGGGCGATCGAAATAACGGACAATCAACCATATTTTGAACTGACACAGTTTTTGCGGACACATCGTGACAAGATCGATGCTGTGTTCAGAACACTTTCGTACTTCGACGGTGTGAATTTCGCGGCGAGAGCGAAAGTACCGGCTTTGTTTTCGGTGGGTTTGATGGACAAAACTTGCCCGCCATCCACCGTGTTCGCTGCTTACAACCATTACGCCGGTCCAAAGGAGATAAAGATCTATCCATACAACGATCATGAAGGAGGAGAATCTTTCCACACTCACGAAGAGTTGAAGTTTCTGAGCAAGCTCTTCGAATAAAAAAAGAGGAGGGCAGGCGGCCCTCCTCTCATTTTCAGTGCTTGGATCAATATTCAGGTGGCATGTGGGATGCCGGTTCTTTTTTCTCCTCGGGTTTTTCGACCACGAGCACTTCAGTTGTCAGTAACATTCCGGCGATGGACGCGGCGTTCTGCAGAGCACTCCTCGTGACCTTGGCCGGGTCTATGATTCCCGCTTTGAACATGTCAACGTATTCGCCTTTGAGAGCGTCGAAACCGTAGCTGAAATCTTTGGAGTTGATCACGCGCTCCACGATGACTGCACCATCGTAACCAGCGTTCTCAGCGATCTGTCTGATGGGTGCCTCGAGCGCCTTGTAGACGATCGAAGCTCCGATCTTTTCGTCACCGTCGAGTTTGTTCATGAGTTCTTCAACGACTTTCTTGGCTCTCAACAGTGTCACTCCACCACCTGGAACGATGCCTTCTTCAACTGCAGCCCTCGTTGCGCTCAGTGCGTCTTCGATCCTGTGTTTCTTCTCCTTTAACTCGGTCTCGGTAGCGGCTCCAACTTTTATGACCGCAACTCCGCCGGCGAGTTTCGCCATTCTCTCCTGCAGTGTTTCCTTCTCGTACTCAGATGTGGTCTGCTCGATCTGGGATTTGATCTGGGCGATCCTCTTCTTGATCTCTTCGGGTTTACCCTTACCACCTATGATGATCGTGTCGTCCTTCTTGACCCTGACGATATCGGCCCTTCCGAGGTCTTCGAGCGTGACATCCTCGAGGTTTATACCAAGCTCATCACTGATGACAGTTCCACCGGTCAGTATCGCGATGTCCTGCAGCATGGCTTTCCTTCTGTCACCGAAGCCTGGAGCTTTCACGGCGCAAGCCATCAAGGTTCCTTTGAGTTTGTTCAGCACGAGGGTGGTCAACGCTTCGCCCTCAACATCCTCCGCTATGACGAGTATCGGCTTACCCGTTTGGGCGACTTTCTCGAGGATGGGTATCAAAGGTCTTACAGCGCTCAATTTCTTGTCTGTGATGAGTATGAACGGTTCTTTGAGCTCGACTTCCATCTTCTCAGCGTCCGTCACGAAGTACGGTGATATGTAACCCCTGTCGAACTGCATACCTTCAGTGAATTCCACATAGGTTTCGAGCGTCTTGGAATCTTCAACGGTGATGACACCGTCTTCACCGACCTTGTCCATAGCTTCTGCGATCAACTCTCCGATATCTGGGTTGTTCGCACTTATAGCTGCGACGTGGGCTATGTCTTCTCTACCGGAGAGTTTCTTCGAATTTTCTTTTATGAATTTGGCAACAGCTTCTGTAGCCTTATCGATACCGCGCTTGAGCAATATTGGATTGGCACCGGCGGCAACGTTCTTCAAACCTTCTCTGATCATCGATTGAGCGAGAACCGTGGCCGTCGTCGTACCGTCACCGGCGACATCGTTGGTCTTGGAGGCGACTTCTTTCACGAGTTGAGCTCCGAGATTTTCGAATTTGTCTTCGAGTTCTATTTCCTTAGCAATCGAAACACCATCGTTGGTGATCGTTGGAGAACCCCAGCTCTTTTCAATTACTACGTTCCTACCTTTTGGCCCCAGCGTTATTCTGACAGCGTCGGCAACTTTGTTTACACCTCTTTCAAGCGCCCTGCGGGCCTCTTCATTGAACTTCAACAGTTTGGGCATAACTCATCCCTCCTCTCAGTTCTCGATTTTCGCCAGAATATCGTTGGCGTCAATTATGATGTACTCGACTTCGTCGATCTTGATTTCGGTACCAGCATACTTAGAGTAAATCACCTTGTCTCCCGGTTTCACATCGATGTTCTCAACCTTTTCCCCGACAGCGATGACTTCTGCTTTCATGGGCTTCTCTTTCGCTGAATCCGGTAGAACGATGCCTCCTTCTGTTTTCTTCTCCTCTTTGATGGGCTTGATCAAAAGTCTTTCACCGAGTGGTATAACCTTCATGGCCGCGACCTCCTTTCAGATTTTTATCACTCTTTATTGTCGAGTGCTAACTATAGCATACACCAATCCTCGAAATAAATCAAGATGGGATTTTAAAAGCTTAATCGAGAATAATAGCATTTATTGGCAATTATCCTGAAATACGTACCATTTTTGCCTCTTTTTCTCGCGAAATCTAACAATTCGATGATAAAATTTGACTCATGGGGAGGTGAGACTATGAGCCGCAAATACATCCTCAAAGAATACGTGTTGGCGACTTTAGGAGTACTCATCACTTCGATAGGCGTGGTTTCCTTTCTGATCCCCAACGCCATCGCTGCAGGTGGTGCGAGTGGTCTTGCGATCGTTCTGAACAGGCTCATAGGTATTCCCGTTGGTTTGTGGATGTACATCATCAACGGTTTGCTCTTTTTTGTGGGTTTTCTTGTGGTTGGACGTGATTTCAGCATTAAGACGATCTATTGTACTTTTTTGTTGAACTTTCTGGTCGATTTCTTCGATAGGATCGTTCCCATCCCGAAATACACGGATGATTTGATCATCGCTGTTTTTTTTGGTGACATCATAACAGCTGTCGGTATGGCACTCACGTTCACCCAGAACGCCTCCACCGGCGGTACAGACATCGTCGCCAGGATCTTCAACAGGTTTTTCGCATCTCCTATGGGAACCACGTTGCTCATGGCCGATCTCTCCATAGCGGTGCTCGCAGGTGCGGTGATGGGAGCCAAACTGGGTATGTACGCCATTTTGGCGATAATCATCAACGGAATGATGATAGACTTCGTGTTGAAAGGTATCGAGTCGTCCACCCAAGTGATAGTGATTTCAGATAAGCACGAAGAGATCGTCAAGTTCGTTTTGAACGAACTCGAAAGGGGCGCCACCTACATAGAGGCGAAAGGTGCCTACACGGGAAAAGATAGAAAAATTTTACTCGTAGTACTGAGGAGAAGAGAGCTTGGCGAGTTGATATCTTTCATCAGAAATCTCGACAAAAGTGCGTTCATAATCATCAATGAAGCCAGGCACGTGATCGGCGAAGGTTTTCAGAACATAGGTAATGTGTTCTGAGAGGGGTGAAGAATTTGAGGGCACTCTCCAATAT
>CAYXCE010000098.1:4628-5783 GCA_964463395.1 uncultured Pseudothermotoga sp. | reverse complement strand
TCTTTGCATAACTGTAGAGCACAAAGAGCGTGGCGATGTAAGGCAACATCGCCGTGAACTGCGGTGGAACTGCGTATCTTTGTAGTAGCAAACCTAAATTCTCCAAAAGCCCAAAGATCAAGGACATGAGCATGATCGGACCGGGCTTACCGCGCACCAAGATGATGATCGCAAGAGATATCCATCCCCGACCGTTCGACATGTTCTCGGCGAACAGAGTCACATATCCAAGTGACAGATACACCCCAGCTAAAGACGAGAACAATCCACACAGCATGGCGCTCCAAAACTTGAGCATACCTTCACTCAGTCCCACCGAGGCCACTGCGGCCGGCTCTTCACCCACAGCCCTGAGTCTCAGGCCGAAGCGTGTTCTGTAGAGGACCACATGACAAGCGAAAGCCGAAATTATCGATACAAATACGAGAAACGGATGTGCAGAGAACACCTCCCCGATGAAGGGAACTTTTTCAATCAACGGTAGGTTCACTTTGGGGATGTGCGGTATAGCCTGCGAGATGAAAGCGCCCTTGACGTGAAAAGTCGCCCTCAAAGAGTAGGTGGTCCAACCGAGTGCGAGCATGTTTATACCTATACCCGTTATGAACTCGTCGACTTTGAACACGATGGCGAAGAGTGAAAAGATCGATGCGAGCACCACGCCACTGATCAGTGCGAAGATCACACCGTAAAACCAATGGCCGAACATGTAAGCCCCATACACGGCGTAGTATGCCCCCATCAACATCATGCCTTCCATCGCTATGTTGAAGACGTTGGCATGGAAGCTGAACATGCCTCCGAACGCCGCTAGGGCGATCGGAGTCGCACTGCTGAGCGCGGCGTGCAAGAGTTGAACGACGATCGAGTACACGGATTCATCCCACCAATTTGCGCAGCTCTCTCTTGGCTCTCAGCCAATCCATCAAACTGCTCAGGCCAGAACGCGTTCCGACGAGCGTGAGCACGATCACAGCCTGCAAGAACAGAACGAACTCGGACGGCACCGAGGTCTCAAACTCCATACCCACCGCTCCGTTCTTCAGAAAACCGATGAACAGAGCATAAAAGAGCGTCTGAAAAATTTGGTTGCTCGCCATTATGGCTATCATGACGCCGTCCCACCCGAAATTGGCACCTATACCCTTCATGAAC
>CAYXCE010000098.1:0-4618 GCA_964463395.1 uncultured Pseudothermotoga sp. | reverse complement strand
GTGCACCCGCAAGGCCCGAGAGAAAACCACTCAACAATAAAACCAAAGTCGTGTTCGTTTCCACATCACATCCGCCCACGGTCGCGAAGATTTTGTTGTGGCCCATCATGCGTGTTTCATAACCGCGCCAAGTTCTCCAAACGAAAAACCAACACAGAAACACCATGAAGAGGGCCACGAAGAAGGCCAAGTTCACATCGAAAACGCTCGCCATGAAATATTCACGCCTGATCAACCTCGTCGAGGGCACGTACGCTCTCGGGTCCAAAAACGGATAAGTCGCCAGATACAGCGTCATGTACTCGGCCAGAAAGTTGAGCATCAACGTTGAAATGAATTCGTCCATGCGGTATCTCTTCTTGAAGAACGCGGCCAGTCCCGCCCACCCAGCACCCGCAAGCCCTCCCAGCACCGCTAAAATCGCAACACCGAACCAACCTGGAAGTTTCAGATACACCCCGAGCACGGCGCACACCAGAGCACCCCAGAGGAATTGACCGTGCTGGCCTAGATTCACCACACCCGACATGAAAGCGATCGATGCGGAAAGCCCCGTGAGTATGAGGGGAAAAGATGCATTCAAAGTGTTTGAGAAAGAAAACCAAGATCCAAGCCCATAGTCGTACAGAGCTTTATAGACCTCTATCGGTGAACTGTGGTGGAGCAGTATGAAAATCCCGCCGACGAGGAAGGCAAAGACTATGGCGATGAACGTTTGAAAGATCGTCAGCTTCACGCGCTTACCCCCAGCATATGGTAACCCACAACGATCTTGTCGATTTTTCGAGGATCCAACTCGGCCACGATGCGACCGGCGCGCATCACATAGATCCTGTCCGAAAGGTCCATGAGCTCGTCGAGATCCGCACTTATGAGCAACACGGCTTTTCCTCGATCCCTCAGAGAAACTATCTGATCCCTCATGTACTGAGTCGATGCAACATCCAACCCTCTGGTGGGTTGATCGAGCACGATCAAGTCCCTGTTCAGAGCTATCTCCCTCGCAACAACGATCTTTTGTTGATTACCACCCGAAAGATTCTGTGTCCTCTCGAATGGTCCCCTGCAGACGATTTCAAAATCCTTTATCAACCTGGACGCGAATTCGCTCGCCACGATGCGGTCTAGTAGAAATCTTCTCCTCAAAGGTGGGTTCGCATGGTGCGTCATGATCAAATTCTCCATCACTGTCGCTTTGAGGGCCAAACCGACGTGTTTCCTATCTTGAGGTACGTAAGCTATCAACGATCTTCTCTCTCTGATCGAAAGGTCCGTCACATCCCTATTTGAAATTTCTATCCTACCAGAACTTGGCCTTCTCAATCCCACCAGAACTTCGACCAGCTCTTTCTGACCGTTCCCCTCCACGCCCGCTATACCGACGATTTCACCAGCGCACACGACGATGTTGACCGTGTCTAGCAGTTTTTTCCCGCCTTTTTGCTCCAAAGAGATATCCTTCATGATCAAGACGGGTCGACTTTTGATATTGGAAGGCTTGATAGAAACGAAATTGATGGGTTTGCCAACCATCATTTCTGCCAATTCGGCGGCGTTCAAGTTCCCATCGTTCTTCAAAGTAGCGATTTTTTCACCTTTCCTCAGGACGGTGATCCTGTCGGAGATTTTCAACACTTCATCCAACTTGTGGCTCACGAAGATGATCGTTTTGCCCTGACTTTTGAGCTTGACTATCTCATCGAAGAGCTCCTCACTCTCCTGAGGGGTGAGCGCCGCTGTGGGCTCATCCAAAATCAGGACGTTCACCTTCCTGTAGAGCTGTTTGAGTATCTCCACCTTCTGTCGACCGGCGATGGAGAGATCCTGAGTGATCGCACCGACATCCAAATTCAAGCCGAACTCTTCCGCCAACCTCTTCACCGTCTGCAACGACTTTTCTTTCTGAAGGAATCCAAAACGAGCTGGCTCTGAGCCCAGAACGATGTTTTCGTAAGCTTTCAGTGAGCCCACGAGTGCCAACTCTTGATGAACCATGCCTATGCCCAGTTTCGCAGCGATGATGGGACTAGTTATGTGGACTCTTTCACCGTTCACGCGTATTTCCCCGGAAGAAGGCCTGACGATTCCAGAGAGGATTCTCATCAGCGTTGATTTTCCTGCGCCGTTTTCTCCAACCAGCGCGTGTACTTCACCCTGTTCCACAGAGAAATCGACGTGCTTGAGCGCGACCACATTCGGTGGATAGATCTTGCACACATCCAGCATTTCTATGAGCGGCAAGTTCCTATCACCTCATGGTCTGTACGGTTGCACCTTTATTTCCCCACTGGCCACTTTGTTCTGTATCTCGACGATCTTCTCAACCACATCTGGTGGAAGAATCGCCCTCGTGTGTTCATCTATCGCCAAACCCACCATGCCTTCTTTCACACCGAAGCTGTACACTTTACCCCGCTCGAACGTACCATCGAGGATCATCTTGAAGATGGTGTATATCGATTTGCCGACTTCTTTCAGATCGCTCGTTATCACGTGTCCAGGCACCAGTGGGTTCTGATTGCTGTCCACCCCTATGGCGTACTTCCCGACCTCTTTGGCCGCCTGCAAAACACCGAAACCTGTGAGTGCGGCTATCTGGAAGACCACGTCGGCCCCCTCTGCATAGAGCTGGAGTGCCGCCTGCTTCCCCTTCGCGGGATCGTCCCACGTTCCGACGTAGATCACCTTCACTTGAACTTCTGGATCTATGTACTTGGCTCCCTGTTCGTATCCGTAAACGAACGATCTTATCACGATATCGTCGTCACCACCCACCGCACCTATGATCTTTTGAGGGTTGATGCCCGGCAGGCTCGTCATCGTCGTGACCATGGCCGCAACGACTCCAGCGAGGAACGCTCCTTCCTCTTCACGGTAATCCACGCTCGATATGATACCCTTTTCGTCCTGCACCACCGTGTCGATGTTCACCCAGATCTTGTTCGGAAACCTCATGGCGACCTGTTTCAATTCCTCTTCAAAACCGTAGGATATGACGAATATGACGTCCGCCCATTGCGCTGCCGTGACCAAACTCGGATAATACAGCGAGGGATCGAAGTTGCATTCTATGACCCTGGTTTGAACCTTGAAATCCTCTTCGAGCTTTTTGATACCCGCATACCCTGAATCGTAGAAGGATTGATCACCCAAAGAGCCGTTTATCACGTACGCCACACGCTTCGGAGCAGCGAGCAGAGTGAGGGCCAGAAAGATGCAGACCACCAACAAGAATCTCTTCATGATCGACACCTCCCAGTTTCAATTTTACCACCCTGAAAACCTGATCACCAGCAGTGAAACGATCATCAGTACGAGCAGAGAATCTGGCCAAGAAAACTTCAAAGGTTTATAGAGCGTCGGTTTTGGCGAAGCACCGTACTTTCTCATCTCCAAAGAGATGGACAGCGACTCCGCACGTTTGAGCGTGAAGAAGAACAGGGGCACCACGATCGATTCCAAGGATTTCAATGCATGGCCGAGGCTCTTGATGTTCCACCTCTGTCCGCGCACGGTTTGTGCGATCTTGATCCTCTCGAGCTGTTCGAAGAGGATCGGTATTTGAATGAGAGAGAGCGTTATCAAAAGGGATATTTGACGTGCTAATCGTTTCATACCGAAGAACCTGAAGATCACCTCGAACCCCCGGGCGAGCATCACGTTGGAAGTGGTTCTGAAAACGATGGAAGTTACCAAAATACTCATAGCTACGACATAGACGGAACTCATCGCACGAGAAAAAAGAGCCGAGAAATTCCTCCTCACCCCGAAAGGTATCAACTGAAGCAGAAAAACCACTGTCAAGAACCACTTGAGCTTGAAAAGGTCCAAAATGAACAACCTCAGATCGATTTTGGACAATAGCATCAAGACGAACAAAGTTGCGAGAACCGTGATATAATTCAGTTGCGACCTTGAGGTAAAAAGAATGACCAGTAGCACGAACAAGTAAACGATCTTCAGAACGGGATTCATTCTGTGGACGAGAGAATCTTTATAGATGTATTTTCCAAAGCCGTTCAAACAACCACCACGCTCGAATTAAAGTTTTCGTTCACCTGGACGATTATACAAGAGAGGGAGGAAACCCATGCAGGAGATCAACGGTGTGGGAAGGCCTTATCAGATTCAACAACCTATTACCCCTGGTAAAACTGAGAGAAAACCGCGCGGTGAGTCGGAGTCCCTGCAAATTGGTGAACAGTTGAACATCTCAGAACTTCTGAAAGAAGCCAAACAGTCCCCAGAAGTGCGTGAAAAGCTCGTAGAACAACTCAGAGCGGCTATAGAGCAAGGTATTTACACTGTCGATCCGGAGAGGATCGCAAAGCACATAATGAGGGAACTGTAAAATCGAATGGAAGAACTCCTCTCGATCCTCGAAAAAGAGGAAAGTTTTTTGTTGCAAATAGATCAACAATTACAACGCTGTGAGTCGGCCCTCAGCAGCAAGAATGTGCCTCACCTCGAAAAGACACTCCTCAAGTTGGAAGACCTCTTGGCTGAATTTTCCCAGCTCGATGAAGATCGAAAAAACGTTTTTGAAGAGGTTAAGCGAACCTCTGGATTGAGTGGATCTGTCAACTTTTTCGACTTTTGCAAACAACATCCTCTCCTC
>CAYXCE010000097.1:0-5812 GCA_964463395.1 uncultured Pseudothermotoga sp. | reverse complement strand
GGTGGGATATTTCAAAGAATTGTTCCTCGCCTCTGAAAAATCGTTCTTCCAAGGATGAAAATAGAGTTTATCTGTGTACTCACGAACTATCTGAGGGGTTCGATCGGTGGAACCCGTGTCGACCACGACTATTTCATCCACGACATCTTTGATGCTGTCGAGTGCCCTTCTTATGTTGTGCTCTTCATCTTTGACGATCATCGCGACGGAGAGTAGACATCTCTTTGACAAGTGCGCACCTCCAATAGATTTTTCTCAACAATTCAATCCGATTCCTCAAATATTCCGTTCTTCAAACTGTACACCTTCTCACACGTTCTGAAGAGCCAGTCTGTCTCGTGGGACACGATGATGAAGTGACAACTGGTTGAAAAGATTTTCAGAGATTCATCGAGAATTTCTCTGCTCTTTTCATCCAAATCCGAAGTGGGCTCATCGAGAAGGATCACCTTCGGCTCGAAAACGAAAGCTCTGGCCAAACAGACCCTCTTGGCTTGCCCACCGGACAACTGCCAAGGCTTTTTATCCAAAAGATCTTCCAGATCGAACAGTTTCGCTATGCTTTCAATGCGGCGTTTCATTTCATCCTTTGGAAAATTCCTCAGAACGAGTGGATATTGAATATTTTCAAAAACGCTCCTTTTGAGCAAAATCGGATGCTGAGAAACGTAAGTCACGAAACGCCTGAGCTGTTGAAAGTTCGTCTCACAGACATCCTGCTGCAAGAATTTGAAAGTTTTCCAATGGCCTTTAAGAAGAAAAGCGAGGTTCAGCAAGAGAGTGGTTTTACCACTACCCGAAGGTCCAACTATACCGATGCATTTTTCCTTCATTTCAAACTTCTCGACGAAGAGAGTGAACCTTCCATCGTAGCTGAAAGTGAGATGTTCCACAGTGTAGATCATCTTTCCATCCTCTTCGACAAGATCACCGCAAAGAAATTCACCGTGAAAGATATCGATAGCAAAACGAATCCCGCCAAAATGGCTTTTTCGAACTGTCCGGTGTTCGTGTAGAGAACTATCGAGGTAGTCAAAACACGCGTTCTTCCAAGTATGTTTCCTCCAACTATCATGACGGCCCCGACCTCACCAACGATCCTTCCGAAAGCGGTGAGCACCGATAAAAGAACCCCAACGAAAGATTCTCTCAAGATCGTACCCATGAGCTGAAACCTGTTCGCGCCGAGCGTTTGTACCAGGAGCTTTATTTTCTCATCGACCCTCGCAAAATGCGAATGGCTCATCGTGACCACGATGGGAAACGCTATGAATATCTGGGCTAAAATCATGGCGGTATTGGTGAAGAGCAAGTTCAAACCACCCATAGGGCCGCTCCTCGAAAACAGAAGCCAGATCAACAGACCCACCAGTACCGGTGGAATACCCACCAACGTTTGAAAGACCAGCAAGATCGCATCTTTACATTTAGGTTTTACGACATCCAAGAAGAGAGCCAAAGGCACACCCACGGACGTTGCCACAAAGATCGCAGAACCGTTGACGTAGATCGATCTGAGCGAGATTTCTATCAATTCGTTCATGGCCTGAGGGTCTTGAACGGTTTGGTACCGTTCAAAGAATAGTTCTCTATCAACTCGAGCGTACCATCTTCGAGGAGAAAATCTAAAAATTTCTGCGCATCTTCATAATTGATCCTTTTGTTGTTGGTTGGTTTGACCAGTATCACACTGTAGACGTTTTTGAGAATTTCTTCACCTTCAAAATATATTCTCATGTCCAACTTGTCCTTCAGCATCTCGAAGGTGGCTCTGTCCGCTAAACAAAATGCCCTCAGTTCGTTGGCAATGAAGAGAGTCTGAGACATGCCCACGCCCGCTTCGTGGTACCACTTCCCCTTCGGAGTGATTCCCGAAAGTTGCCAGAGCTGCAACTCTTTCTTGTGCGTACCCGAATTGTCCGCTCTGGAAACGAAAAGCAATTGATGATCAGATATGTACTTCATGAAAGAGAAGATGTCTTTGAAAATCTGTTTTGGACCTTCGGACGGTCCCACCAGAACGAAATCGCTGTACATGAAACTCACCCTTTTGATACCTAAACCTTCCGACATGAACTTTTCCTCATCTTCTGGAGAGTGGACCAAAAGCAAGTCCGCATCTCCCCGCTCTCCCATCTTCATCGCCATGCCACTTCCCACAGCCACGAACACCAGTTGGACGTTGCGATTGCTTTCAAAACGCTTTTTAAGAACATCGAGCAGGCCCGTTTCGTACAGGCTGGTAGTCGTCGCAACGATCAATTGCTTGGCGTAGAACAACGAGGAGATGAACAAGAAAAACGAGAAGAGAGGAAAATTTCTCATCTTGGAAGCACGAACACCACCTTGTCGCCTGGTCTGATCGTTCCACCTTTCAAGACCTTCAAAAAGATCCCCTCGACCGGCATGACACACTTTCCTACCAATTTCGCGATTGCGCATCTATCGTGACACTCTTTGCCAACCTGCGTCACTTCGAGCACGACATCGTTTATATGAACACGAGTTCCAAGTGGGAGCTTCCAAACGTCCACACCGTCCACCGTGATGTTTTCGGCGAAATCTCCGTAGGATACTTCTATACCCCAGCTTCTGGCTTTGTCGATGCTGCTCTTCGAGAGCATAGAAACTTGTCTGTGCCAATTTCCGGCGTGCGCATCGTTTTGAACGCCATAATTTTCCACAAGAACTATGTATTCTTGCGGTGTTTTCCTCACACCCTTCATCTTCGACAAATTGACAGAGAGTACTGTGCCGATCATTTCACCGTTTCCATTCACCGGACTTGCCACCCGCCTTGTAGAGGAGACAGATCTCTTCTATAACCATTCCCCTATCGATCGATTTGCACATGTCGTACACAGTGAGCGCCGCGATGGACGCGGCGAGCAGAGCCTCCATTTCGACCCCAGTCTTTCCGACGCTCTTCACGGTTGTTCTTACCGTCAAAATTCCACGTTCCTGGTCTGGTTCGAACTCGACATCGACGTGCGATAGATTTATGTTGTGACACAGCGGGATGAGTTCTGAAGTTTTCTTTGCGGCCATTATACCGGCGATCTTGGCGGTGGTGAGCACATCGCCCTTTTTCACGAAACCTTCCGTGATGGCTTTGAGTGTTTCGGGTTTCATGTGAACTTTCGCTTGAGCGATCGCCGTTCTTTCAGTTTCTTGTTTTTGAGAAACATCGACCATCTTCACGTTGCCTCGTTCATCTAAATGCGAAGGTTTTTCCATATTCTAACCTCCAAGCTCTTTCATGCTGTTCTGTACAGGTTTTTCTTCCATGTTGTGCCTGAAAGGCTTGCTCTCTATGATCGTTCGAAGGACTTCCGAGAGTTTTTCGCCAGAGTTGGATCTCGAAAGTTCTCTCAAGTCGACGCAGAAACTCGATCCGAGGCAAGGATAGAGCTTTCCCTCACTGCTCACCCTGACCTTGTTGCAAGAGTTGCAGAAATTCTTACTCAAAGCGGCGATGATACCGACGTAGTTACCATCCTTAGTGATGTAATAACTCGCAGGTCCAAAGCCGAGCTTCACGTTCACAGGTTTCAGATCGAAAATCTTGAGATGTTCCACGATCTCCTTCAAAGGAACGCTCTCGTTATCTTGGCCGATAGGCATCAGCTCGATGAACCTGATGGGAACCTTCAACTCACCTGCGAAGCGAACCAACGTTGGGATCTCTTCAGCATTGTAACGACTCACGACACAGTTCAGTTTGACGTACAATTCTTCTCTCAGAGCTGCGTCGAGGCCGTCCAAAACATCGTTCAAATTTCCCCCCGTCATTCTGTAAAATCTTTCCTCATCGAGGCTGTGCAGAGATAGATTGATGCTGCGCACGTTGAACTCACTCAACGTTTTGGCGAGGTCTCTCAAAAGAGAACCGTTGGTGGTGATAGAGATCTGGAATTTTTTCGAAAACAGCTCGAGTATCTTTGGCAGATCCTCTCTGAGCAGAGGCTCTCCGCCCGTGATACGAACGTGTTCTATACCCAAAGCCGAGAAGATCTCGGAAAAACATCTCAGCTCATCCAACGTGAGTTCAAGTGAAACGGTCCTGCCTGGAGAACAGAAAAAGCAGTTGAAATTGCACCTGTTGCTTATGGACAAACGCAGATAATTTATGTTTCTACCGTATCTGTCGCGCATACCAGCAAGATTATACAACCAAGTTGGAAAGCAACTTAGCAGATTCGACGTCCACGATCCCAAGATCAGAGAATTTGAACTTTGGGCTCAGTGTGAGGGCGAGGAAGGAGAAGAATAAGAAAGGCTTTTTGTGATTCACACCGTTCAACTTCATCGCTTCTTCTATCGATCCCAGCTTCGAAGAAACTTCATTCAAACTCTGTTTGCTGATGATTCCACCCATCTCCAAAGGCAACTCCACCAAAGTTCTTCCATCGTAGAAAACTATCCCTCCACCGAGTCTGAGCACCTCGTTGGCCGCGATCTTCATGTGTTCGGCACATCTTCCAACGACGAGTACGTTGTGGGTGTCGTGAGCAAAACTCGAAGCGATGGCACCGCGCTTCAAACCGAAACCTTTCAAAAGTCCCACATGACCTTTTGGCCTTTTCGATCCTCTGTGGAACACCGCGACGTTGACGAAATCTCCTTCGACGAAACCTTCCTTGACCACGAGTGTTTCTTCCCCAAGCTCGGTCAGGCTGTTCTCATGGTTTGCGACGACGAACCGCAGCCTCCGAACACCGTCTGGCACGTTCGTCAACCTGAAATCATCCTTGTCGAAGTGCTCAATGAAAATCGATTCAGGCAAAGAAAAATCTCTCTTTGGAAATTCAAGCTCTTCGCTCTCGACACCGCTCACGTAGACTTTCTTCGGTACGAGGCTCGATAGATCTTCACACACGAAGAAGCTGGCTCTCTTTCCTGGTGCGATGGCTCCCAGATCCCTCAAGCCGAGATGGTTCGCCGGTCTGATCGTGGCCGAGGCTATAGCGTCTATGGTGGGCCAACCCAGCTCGATGGCCTTCGAAACTAAGAGATTCAAATGCCCCTCGACGAGCTTCGTGGCCGGTACATCGTCCGTGACGATCAAGATCCTCGAACGGTCAGAAAGATCTTTCACAAGATCGATGTTCTCTTGGGTGAGAGATTTTTCTTGGAGCATCACGCACATGCCCTTGCGCAGTTGTTCTGAAAGCTTTTTAGGATTCGTCAGCGTGTGGTCAGAACCGACGCCTACGAAGATGTACTTCGAAAGCTCTCCGCCTGCGAGTGTTGGGCAGTGACCTTCTACGATCAAGCCAAGATTCTTGGCAGTCTCGATTATTCTCAAAAGCTTTCGATCCTGCTCGACAACGGCACGATAGTCCATCACCTCGCCGAGCGCCAGAACGTTTGGCATCTTCGCCAAAGCCTCGACGTCTTCAGGTTCGATCGAGGCGTTAGAAGTTTCCAACCCCCGTCGGGTCGGTGGTACACAACTCGGGATGGCTCCGTAGAACTGTAGGGGTTGTAGAGCACCTTCTTCGAACATGAAACGAACGCCTTTTGCCCCGAACACGTTGGCCAACTCGTGAGGATCTTGGAGCACCGCGACCGTTCCGTGTTTCAAGGCCGCCTTGGCGAACTCACTGCAGCCGATCAAACTGCTTTCCACGTGCATGTGGGCGTCTATGAAACCAGGTACACAGTAGAGACCTTTCAAATCGATCGTTTCGACAGGCTCATTTTTAGTCACTTCGCCTTCCTCGACGAATTCGAACTTGCCATCTTTCACCGAGAACCAACCATGGAACACTCTCTGAGTGAAAACGTCCACGATCGAACAATTAGAGAA
>CAYXCE010000096.1:0-5842 GCA_964463395.1 uncultured Pseudothermotoga sp. | reverse complement strand
GGGTTGAACCAGCAAAAATTGGCCAAGTTTGAAATGCAAATTCTCGATTGGTGTTCATCAGACCGAGCGCCATTCTCGCCGATTCTATGCATATGGTTTCACTACCGCAGAAGGGATCTACGAGTAATTTTTCATTGTCCCAATCGCTAACGATTATCAGTCCTGCCGCTATGGTTTCTCTCAAAGGTGCGATGGAAGTTTTCAGCCTGTATCCTCTTTTACTCAGCGCGTGCGACCCGGTGGTGTCAAGAAATATGGAAACTCTATCGTTCTTCACGTACACGTATAGGGGATAATTTATTCCGTCTGGATCTTTCGAGGAACGTATCTTCTCGTATATCGCTTTTTTAATCACCGAAGCTATGGCACCCTTGGCCGAAAGTTTGGAATTTCTCACCTTGACTTTTTCAACGATCAAAGTACCTCGACTGTGTACGAAATCCTGCCAGCTAGCATTGAAAGTTCCTTCAAACAATTCATCGAAATTTCTGGCTTCGAAATCGGCGAGGAGTATCAGTACTCTTTCGGCACTGTACAAGCATACATTGATGTGTGGTACATCTTTCAAATCGGCATAGAAGTGGACGTGACCAGCCGTCACTTTGACTATTTTGTAACCCAGTTCTCTGATCTCTTTGCAAACAGCACCTTCGAGGCCTGAAGTGCATAAAGCGACAAGCTCTATTCCCATCACCGAGCAGAGTATAATGCAAAAACACGTACGCTTTGCGAACTTGAATGCTAAAATCCATTTCGGGGTGATGCGATTTGTTAGAGGCAAGTTTGGTTGAACGGGTCATAAACTACGGTTTGAAGTTGGGCGCGGATTTCGTTGAGATCTTCGCTGAAGACAGGTTTGATACGAAGATAACCATGATCGATGGCAGGATCGATTCAGCGAGCAGTGAACGAGACTTTGGTGTGGGTGTTAGATTGTTCAAGAACGATCAACAAGTTTATGCGTACACGAATGATCCAAGCGAGAAGCAACTTTTGAGTATGATCGATAGGTTGGTTGAGGTTCTCGAGTTGCATCAACCTGTTACAAAACCCCTCAACATGAAGAATTTGGATGTGAAGAACATTAATCGTGTGATCTTCTATCCACTCGACATCTCAAAAACAGAGAAAGCGAAAATTTTGAAACTTGCACACGAGGGGGCGAAGAACTATTCCAACCTCATCACACAAGTCGTTGTTCGCTACTGGGATTACGATCAAAAAGTGTTCATTGCGAACTCGGAAGGTGTCGTGGGAAACGATAGAAGAATCAGAACGAGACTCATGGTTACGGCGGTCGCTACGAAGGATGGTGAACAGGAATCGGGGTTCTACGGGCCCGGTGCTTCTATGGGATTTGAATTTTTCAACTTCCACAGACCTGAAGATATCGGTGCGGAGGCCGCCAGAATAGCCGATAGAATGGTCAGAGCTGAATATGCTCCTGCAGGAAGGATGCCAGTTGTGATAGCAAACGAGTTCGGTGGAGTCATTTTTCATGAAGCTTGTGGTCATGCGTTGGAAGCTACATCTGTTGCGAAAGGGGCTTCTGTCTTTGCAAATAAACTCGGTCAAAAAGTTGCGGCTGAATGCGTCACGGCCGTCGATGATGGGACAATACCCAATGCGTGGGGATCGAGCAACATCGACGATGAAGGAACACCAACTCAACGTAATGTTCTCATCGAAAACGGTGTACTGAAGAATTATTTGGTCGATATCTTTCATTCCAAGAAGATGGGTTTAAAGCCTAACGGTTGTGGTCGTAGAGAAAGTTACAAATACATCCCGACCTCGAGGATGAGTAACACGTTCATAGTATCTGGTAAGTACCTGCCTGAAGAAATCATATCGGCCACGGATTATGGACTCTACGCAAAGCGCATGGGAGGTGGTTCTGTCCATCCAGCCACTGGAGAATTCAACTTTGCCGTCATGGAGGGTTATCTCATCGAAAAGGGTAGAATCACCAAAGCTGTGCGTGGTGCAACTTTGATAGGTAAAGGCATTGATGTCATCAACAACATAGACATGGTTGGAAACGATCTCGCTCGGGGTCAGGGAATATGTGGTTCGATATCTGGCGGTGTGCCTGCCGATGTTGGACAGCCAACCATCCGCGTCAAAGAATTGATCGTTGGGGGGCGAAAAAAATGAAAGAAAAAAACTTTGCAGAGAGAGTTTTTTTGCTGGCGAAGGATAAGGGTTTCGATGATTGTGAACTGATCGTTTTTAACCAGAGAGAGTTCGAGGTCGTGGTGAGCAAGGGCAAGATAGAGAACTACACCGACGCATCATCGAAACGAGCGACGCTCAAGGCGGTGAAAAACAAAAGGTCTTGTTTTGCCACAACAGAGATTCTGGACGAAACCTCTACCGAATTCCTCGTAGAAAGTGCTTATGAGAATTTTTTGATCACCGACACGCTCGACGAGGATGATATCTGGGGTGAAAAACCGCAACATCAACCTTTCTTTTATGACGATTCCTTCGAAAAAGTCTCTGTGAAAGAGAAGATCGATTTGGCAAAAAGGATGGAGGAGAGGGCAATATCTTGCGACAAAAGAGTGCAAAACGTTATCATGAGTGGTTATGGTCATCAAAGGAGTGAAGTTCTTCTGTTCAACACGAAAGGCTTGGAGTTAGAAGAAAGTTTTGGGTATGGTTCGGCTTTTGTATATCTCGTCGCTTCCGATGGAAAGAAACCTAAAAGGGGTTTTCGTGCAAGATATGCTTCATGTCCATCTGAACTCGATGTCGACAAGATAGCCGAGGAAGCAGCATTGGAGGCAGTCTCTCAACTCGGAGCTCAAACTGTAAAGAGTGGAAAATATCGGCTTTTGCTCAGGCGAGATGTATTTGCACAACTTTTCTCTGCGTTCATGCCCATCTTTTCAGCCGAAGCTGTGCAGAAGGGTCTATCACCTCTGAAAGGGAGGTTGCAAACAAAGATCGCACCAGAAAATCTCACGCTCTTGGAAGATCCATTTTCTGAATTACTCCCGGTGAAACGTTCATTTGACAACGAGGGTGTTCCAACTACGCAAAAGAAATTCATAGATCACGGTGTATTGACCACATTCTTCCACTCAATAAAATCCGCAAGAAAAGAGGGTGTAAAGCCAACCGGAAATGTGTTCAATCAAAGGTGTGTCCCATTGAACGTTGTGTTATCAACTGGTTCAGTAGATTATCGAGGACTGATTGAAAGCTTGAACGAGGGTTTGATAGTGATCGCACTCGATGGTTTACACTCAGGAGTCAGACCTGTCTCAGGGGAGTTCTCTTTGGGCGCCAACGGTTACAGAGTGAGCGGTGGAAAGATCGTAGAACCAATAGAACAATTCACAATTTCTGGCAATTTCTTGGAATTGCTTCAAAATATCGAAGAAATAGGTACAGATTGTGAAATCGTTTCTGGTTATTGGTATGGTCCTTCTATCATCGTGTCAGAGCTGGATGTTGCTGGAAGTTGAGCCCAGCCAAACTGTTTTGATCAAACGGCCCTTGTCCAGAACGAGAAGCACGTCTGCTAAACCTTTAACTTCTTCAACGTGGTGCGTGGCGATGATCATCGCCACGTTTTTTTCTTTCAGCTTTTTGAGCTCAGACCAAAAGAATGTTTTGGCTTCCTCATCGAGTCCGTTCGTCGGTTCGTCCAGCACGAGAATCTTCGGTTCACCAAGAAGTGCGATGTAAAGTGAGATTTTCCTTCGCGTTCCCTTTGAAAGATTTTTCACAGGTTTATTGCTATCCAATTCAACTTTCAAAGTTTGCAGCAGCTCAGTATTTAGGTTGGTATTTTTGATCTTCGCAAAAAACTTGATATTCTCGCGAGCAGAAAGTGCTTCTATCAATGCTGGTTCTTCGGGAAGATAAGATAGTTGTCTTCTAACAAGGTTCGGATGTTTCAGGACATCTAAATCGTCCAGAAGCAGCCTACCTTCATCTGGTTTCAAGACCGTAGCGATCATTTTCAGCAATGTGGACTTTCCTGCCGCATTTGTTCCCATAACAACTATGCAATTTGCTTCCAAATCAAAACTTACATCTTCAATAGCTATTGTATTTGCGAATTTCTTCGTCACACGGTCACAGATCAATCTCATGCATCACACGATCCTTATCGGCATCACAACGTAGAGATATCCTTCCACATCGAGTGGATTCATCTGTAATGGGCTCGTACTGTCAATGAAGTTCATTTCAACTTCTTCAGTCTCTATGTGCCGCAGGGCTTCGATCAGGAATTTGGGATTGAAGGCAGCGATTATATCTTCCCCCTCTTTCCGTGCTTCTATTTCCTCATTCACCTCTCCATAATCTGGACTCCTGCTGCTCAAGACCAGAACATTCTCCATCGCTTCGATCCTGATAGACTCACTACCCCTCTTGGCAATCACCATGGTTCTTCTCAATGCTTCTACCAAATCGTTGGTAGAAACAACTACTTTCGTTTTGAACGCTTTCGGCAATACTCTTTTGTAATCTGGAAATTCCACTTCAACGATCCTGACCACAGTTTCTACATCTGCAGCTATAATACCGACACGCTTCCCATCATACTCGAAAAGTAGGTTCTTCTCGCCACAACTATGAGTTACGTTCATGAGCTCTTTCATACTCTTCAGAGAAAGAAGGAAACCCATTTCGCTTTGGATCGGCAACCTTTGTTCAGCCAGTGCCAATCTGAAGCCGTCTGATGCTACAAGTCTGAGAAAACCGTTACCGAGTTCCCAGTAGACACCATTTAGGTTTCTCATAAACTCGTCTGCGGCTGCGCAGAAGATGACCCTTTCGATCATGTTATAGAGAAGGTTTGCCTCTATTTCAAAGCTCACACCAGTAGCACCAATTGATGCTTCTGGAAAATCACTCGGATCAACAACGGAGAGCCTGAATTTGCTCTTTCCACATTCTATGGAAAGACTCGAAGGTGTCAACTCAAGAGTGGCTCCAGCATCATTCGGTAATGTTTTAACAACCTCGTAGAGAACCTTTGCATCTACTGCGAATTTTCCGAATCCTTCGTATTCACAGTTAAGCTTAGCTTTCACACTCGTTTCCAGATCGGAAGCGAGGAGATGCACGCCCTTTTCAGTCAGATCGAACAAGACACATCCTAAAATCGGCTTTATAACTTTGGTTGGAACCACTTTCGACACGATCGAGATCTTATCAGATAGTTCCTTCATATCTACAGCTATTCTCGCCACCGAATCACACCTCCTCAGATAGAAAGTACATCCTCGATTTTAACAACAGAATTTCCAAGCCACCATTTTATGGATTCCGACAATCCGTGACATTTGGATGAGTTGATGAATATCCTTTCAAGTTTAACGCTGTTCGCTGTATATATGTTATCAAAATCGTCCGGAACTTCCGCAACAGCGAAGGGATTGACGAGGCATATTTTTAACCTGTCCTTCATTTTCAGGGTAGTTTGTGTGGCGAATCCTGAAATATAAAGCCATTCAAGATTGTTATCATCAGGGTTTCGCAAAGTCAAGCAAGAATCTGAAATCTTTTCGATCTTTCCATCTTTTGTGATCGCCCACACGCCTTGCTTTTCACGAAAAGTATCCAAGATATGCTGTGGTGCTTTGGGTAAACTTGAAACAAAGAGGATTTTCTTAACAATCTTCAGGCTCTCAAGCCCGTCATCGTGGACTACCAAGAATATTTTTGCCCCGTCTATCACGCCTGCGTGAATTAATCTGTTCAAGGCGCCATCGACGATGACTTTTTTGAGTCTGTGTTTAATCTTTACTTGTTGGATCACTGTAGAAGTTGTTCCCGCAAGGATCACACTTGTTTCGATCAAAGGGCGCGCCAGAAC
>CAYXCE010000095.1:0-5857 GCA_964463395.1 uncultured Pseudothermotoga sp. | reverse complement strand
GACGTACTCATTATCAACTCGGGTGGTCCAAAACCTGGAGATTTCTCTGAATTGCACGAAGAAGACTGGCGTTTTGCTTTTGAACTTCTTGTGATGAGCTCCGTTCGGCTGATAGATGCTTTCTTACCTGGAATGGTTGAAAGAAAATGGGGTAGAGTGATCGCTATAACCTCTGTTTCAGTTTTCGAACCTTTGCCAAGATTGTTGCTTTCAAATTCCTTGAGAATGTCCGTCGCTGGCTTGATGCGCAGTCTCTCTAAAGAGTATGCGAAGCACAATGTAACTTTTAACTGTGTCGCACCGGGGCATACAATGACCGAGAGATTGAAGCAAATCATTGAAGATACCATGAGAAAAACCTTGAAGAGTGAACAAGAGATAATAAAACAGATGGCAGAGGAAAACGATGTTAAGCGTTTGGGTAAACCCGAAGAAATAGCTGCGGCCGTGGTTTTCCTTGCCAGTGAAAGAGCCTCATATATAACAGGTGTAACTTTGAGAGTTGATGGAGGTTTTGTGCGTTCTTCACTCTGAGTACGTGCGAGCTATAATTTCTGCCAAAGTGAGATCCATTCTTGTTGTTATTTTGATGTTTTTTACATCTCCTTGTACGATGGCAACCGGATGATTGCTCAGCACGAACACGCCAGATGCGTCAGTCAATTTGGCTTTTTCTTGAGGTGAGAGCTTTTCGTACAATTCTAGAAATAATTTGATTTTGAAAGTCTGCGGTGTTTGTATCAGATAGGTTGAGTTCCTGTCCGTCAGAGATTCGATCTTACGACCGTCTGGAGATAAACCAACGGTATCTGTAGAAATTATTGCCAGGGTTGCGGCTCCAAATTCTTCACACATTTTTATGCTTGATAGAATCTGTTCTCTCGTAACAAAAGGTCTTGCCGCATCGTGTGTCACGGCAATATCTTTTTCATCAACGTTGAAATGCTTGTTTATGAAATGGAGCGCCTCCATCAAGGAATCTGTTCTTGTCTGACCTCCGTTTATGAAAATCAACCTTTCATCTTTCAACTGTGATTCCACGAGTTTTTTCGCATGTTCAAACCATTCTTGTGGTAGAACGACTATGATTTTTGCAAAATCTGAGACAGATGAAAACGTCATCAAACTCCAGAGCAGTATAGGTTTACTTGCGATCTCAACGAATTGTTTGGGAATTTTTCCCTCAAATCTTTTAGAGATCCCGCCGGCCAGAACGACTGCATACACCAAGTGAATCCCTCCCAAGAATTATACGAGTTTATTCAATGTTGCACGAATGACGCAAAATTCGTGTAAAATGATTTACAGTCGTTTTGTCTAAATGAGGAGTGTTGGACCATGTGGTATATTCTCCCTTCAGTGTTTTTAGGATGGTCGCTCGGAGCTAACGATGCGGCAAACGTCTTTGGTCCAACTGTGGCTTCCGGTTTGATAACACACAGAAAAGCCATGTTGTTTGGTGCAGCTTTCGTGATAATGGGAGCTGTTGTGGGAGGGTCACATTGTTTGGTCAATGTATCGCAAATTTCAACAGGTATCGCTGTTGACAGTGCTGTAGCTATCTTGTCTGCCGCTTTGACTGTCACAGTTATGACCTTTTTTAAACTTCCAGTTTCTACATCTCAAGCTGTGTTTGGAGGAATAGTCGGTGTGAACATCTACAGGTTCGGTTTTTCAAACGTCAATTGGGCACCCATGTTAAAATTTGTGATCGTGTGGGTGTTCACCCCACTTGGTGCAATGATCATTTCGTTTTTCCTCTACAAGACTGGCTCTGCATTTTTCAGACAGATAAAATCAATCCAAATACAGGACAATTTCGTAAAGGTGGGATCTTGGATCGCGGGGTTGTATGGTAGTTACGCGCTTGGCGCCAACAATGTTGCTAACGTTACGGGAGCGCTCGTGGGTAGCTTGTTCAATGTGTTTGAAGCGGCGTTGCTTGGAGGTATATGTATAGGATTTGGGATGATCACGTTCAGTAAGAGGGTGATCATGACAGTTGGAAAAAGCATAGTTGCTATGGATCACTTCTCAGCAATGATTGCAATTTTTGCACATTCTCTCACCGTTTGGATCTACAGTATAATTGGAATTCCTGTTTCGTCTTCTCAAGCCATAGTCGGCGCAGTGATAGGTGCAGGTTACGCCAAAGGGGTTAAACTTTCCAGCGTCAAAACGTTTTTGAACATCGTTCTGGCATGGGTGGAAACACCTTTTGTTTCTGCATTGGTCTCATATTTTTTGATCAGAGGGATTCAGTTGTGGCTTTGAAGAGATGTGCGTTTTTTGACCTGGCTGTTCTGTGCACGATAGTTCGGTGGTTGTTCTGCGCGCCACTATTTTCTATGAATATAGGAGTAAAATGTTGGCCAGCACATGTAGTTAGGGCTTAGTGAGCTGACCTGCTGTACAGGGGATCGCTGTACTTTGGTGTGGAGAGGAGAATCGAAGCTGGTGGAAGAACTTCGAATGAGAATCGCTTTGATAATAGCTCTATTTGTTCCTCCTCTGATGATGATCACCATTGCGCTGAAAAGCAGATCAAAATCGTGCGTTGTTTTCAAAGCGCTCACAACGGCGTGTATCAGCTTGATAGTTCTATTGAACGCTGAAGGATTCGAATGGTTTATATTCGTTGGCCTAATCTTCAGTCTCGCTGGTGATATCTTTTTGGAATTTGAAAGGCGTTTCTTGTATGGTATGTTCGCCTTTTTCTTAACACACGTTTTCTACTCCATCGGTTTTGTGAAGCTGTTCAACTTGCCAAGCAGTTGGACCTTCGTGATCATCTACTCGATCGTGCTGGTTCAATACTTCTTTTTGAAGAAACACCTTGAGAGATTCAAATTGCCAGTTCTGTTGTACAGCCTTGCGATCGCAACGATGCTTTCACTCAGTTTCGCAGCCATGAGAGGAGAAAATTACTCAGAGGTTCTACTTCCGATAGGCGCAACCCTGTTCGCTTTCTCTGATTCGTACATCGCATGGGACAAGTTTGTAAAGGAATTACCTTTAAGAAACTTCTTGGTTTTGTCCACATACTTCGCCGGCCAGTTGCTCATAGCTCTTTCGATCGTGATCTGAGTCTTCGATTCTGTGTGATGATCTGTAGTAGTTGGTGAATTTCAGCGTCTGTCAAATACCTCCACTCACCTGGCGCCAAATCGCCAAGAGTCAGGTTTGCAAACCTTACACGTTTTATTCTTTCGTACTCGAGACCAATTAGTTGAAGTATCCTCTTCACTTCGTGGTACTTTCCTTCTGTTAGTATCAATCTAACAAGGCCTTCTTGAACCTGTTCAATGGTTGCCGGTGCGAATTGAATCTTTCCAACTGAAAGACCATGTTCAACAGCCCGTTTCATCTTTTCAGTGAGAAACCCTCTCACTTGAACGATGTACTCTCTTTCTAGGAGCGATTTTGGATCTATCAACATGTGCGTGAACTGGCCATCTGTAGTCAAAATAATTAAGCCCTCAACATCTCGATCCAACCGTCCTGCGACGTGAAGTTGACCCACTCTTGAATGATCAATCAAGTTGAACACCGTTGCATCTTCAGTTCTATCGCAAACGTAACCTGTGGGTTTGTTCATAATGAAATATAGGTGTTTAGGCGCTTCGACCACTCTCTCGAGGCATTCAACTGTGTCTCCCTCTTTAACTTCAAATGAGGCATTTTTCACTATGTAGCCATTCACTCTGACAAATCCCGATTTGATCAATTTTCTAACTTGGCTCCTGCTTCCCTGACCGGCATTTGAGAGGTATCTATCGAGTCTGATCTTCACCACCTCGTTTTGATTTCAAACTTTCTAAAAAATCTTGAGAAATGTGTATCTGCTTGATAGCTTTTTTGTATCCATCCAAACACTCGTAGTATGGTAATCGTTGGTTGGTTTTCAAATTCATAGCGACGCTTTTTTGGATCACCCCATCTTCCGACACAGCAAAAAATCTTGAGGAATCGATGAAGGATCCATCAGCTAGATGATATCTCAAAGCCACAAAGTTACCACCGTTGCAAAGATCTTCACCAATCATGGACGATGGTTTCTCATTTACACCGATCAAATTTAACAGTGTCGGTGCGAAATCTATCTGGCCACCCACGCTATCGATTTGATAGCTTCTTCCCAAACCAGGCACGTGAACAACGAGGGGAACATTCAGCGCCTTGAGAAAATCATAGTCTTCTCCGAGCCATTCTGAAACGAGTTGTCTAACCTCTCTGTTGAATGGGTATAATCCTGCATGGTCTCCATACACGACAACGATTGATTCTTCATACAAACCTGATTCTTTCAACAATTCTAGGAAGTATCCAAAGGCACCATCTGCATAATTTATCGCTTGCAGATAGTTTCCAAACAGTGTGTTTTCGTGATTGGCATCTAATTCGAGCGTTCTGAGATGGTTGGGTAAGATGAACGGTGTATGGCTGGACAGAGTGATCAAGAAAGCAAAGAAGGGACGGGGAATCTGCTTCAAAATTTCAATTGCTTGCCTATAAAATGATAAATCGCTCAAGCCCATATTGACGATCTCGTCTGCTAGCAAATCTTCCAAACTCACAAAATCTTTGAAACCAAGGTGTGGATACACTTTGTCTCTATTCCAGAAACTGGCGTTGTTCCCGTGGATCGCCACAGTGTAATAACCCATCTCGCTCAAAACGCGTGGTAACGCATTCAACTCAATGTCTGAATAAACTTCGTAAGCTGGGTGATCAGCTGGTACATGCAAGGATGTCAGACTCACGAACTCGGCATCGGCAGTATTTCCCGAACCTGTTTGTTGATAGTATCTGCTGAAGTATATCGAATCATCTTTAAGAAAATTGTTGAGGCACGGTGTGATAGGTTGGCCGTTGTAGTCCCTTTGGATAACCATGTTTTGTAAGGCTTCAAACTGAATAACTATCACATTTTTTCCTTTGGCGATACCAGCGAAATGCTTTGGGGACGACGATCTAGACTCAGTCAGCAGAGGAATAGAGGACTCTTTGGGAATTCTTCGCAACAAATAGATGGGGTCATGCAAATGGTAAGCTATCAACCCGTACCTGTTGAAAACTTGCATAGGTTTGAGATCTTCAAGAAAGATCGGAAAGCATGCAAAGACGAAGCATAACACCGCATACAAACGTGGAAATGTCTTCGAAAGTTTTTCTTCATGGCACAGTTGTTTGAGGATTTTTCTATCCAATATCAACACGAGAGGGACATCCGCTACAAACGAGAGCGATACGGGGTTGAGGAAATACTTTATACTGGAACCGACCTTGGGTAACTGTGAAAGAAGAGTCAGATGCTTGATAGAGGGTAAAGAACCGAAATTCTGAAAATAAAGGTAATCAACAACAAACATGCAGGACACTATAACATACAGAACAAAGCGTTTCTTTTCGAAGAAGGTTGAAAAAACGAGGAACAACAGTGAAGACCACAGCAACGTTGCCAAGCAACTCTGGAATTTGATGAATCCGACCGTGAACAAGTAAAACAGTGCGATTTTTATCGTGATAAGTATGAAGAGGAGAAAACCGTACTTACTGCTTGTGTTTCTCAAGTGCATCTGCATCACCTGTTTTATCCAACGGGTGTGGATGAATTTTGGTCAGACCGTTTGAGTTTCCTTATAACACTCCTGCCCCAATTGAAAGCTACAACGGCATTCGTTAAATTACCGATCACAATGCCCCACCAAACTCCAGAGATACCAATGTGTAGAACACTGACGAACAACCAGCAGAAAAACACTTGAAGGATTATCGTTCTGAAAATAGTCACGATTAGGCTCTTCATACCATGACCTATACCCTGAAACATCGCAGAAGTGAACATACCGAAAGG
>CAYXCE010000094.1:0-5888 GCA_964463395.1 uncultured Pseudothermotoga sp. | reverse complement strand
CCCACGTACCGAGAGTCGTCGTCGTTGGAGGAGGATGGGGTGGTTGTGCGGCCGCCGCGGCCGCACGTAAGGCTGGAGCGGAAGTCATCCTTCTCGAAAGAGCTGACATGCTCTTGGGCACAGGGCTCGTTGGGGGGATATTCAGGAACAACGGTCGATTCACCGCAGCAGAAGAGATGCTCGAGATGGGTGCAGACATCTTTTCGGTGATGGACAAATGCGCTCTACACACCAACGTTGAATTTCCTGGGCACAAGCACGCGAGTTTGTACAGCGTTTACAAAATGGAGCCAGCCATTCGAGAGTACCTCAACGGCCTCGGTGTTCAGATCCTGACCAACGCGCGCGTCATAGATGTGGCGAAAGAAGGTAAGAAGATCACTTGTGTTGTTGTTGAGAATCACGAACCGATCCATGGCGACGTGTTCATCGATGCGACAGGTACGTCAGCTGTTCCTGCCAACTGCGTGAAGTATGGCAACGGTTGCGCCATGTGTATACTCAGGTGCCACAGCTTTGGGCCACGCGTGAGCATCACGACGAAAGTGGGAATTGAAGAGTGGATCGGTAAGAAACCAGACGGCACCGTTGGAGCCATGAGTGGCTCGTGCAAGCTGTGCAAGGATTCTATAGCCCCCGACATAGTGAAAGAACTCGAAGAAAAAGGCTGTGTTCTCGTCCCAGTGCCTCCGGAAGTCAGAGAGGAAGAGAAATTACTCAGCATGAAAGCTTGTCAACAGTATGCCCTGGAAGAATTCCTCGAAAACTTGGTCCTGCTCGATACCGGTCCAGTGAAGTTGATGACCCCATTCTTCCCACTCGAGAGGCTCAGAAAGGTCCCGGGCATGGAGAAAGCCAGATACGAAGATCCCATCGCCGGTGGTAAGGGTAACTCAATGAGGTACTTCGGTTTTGCCAACTGCACACCCGAACTTCAGGCGATAGGTCCTGTGGACAATCTGTTCTGCGCAGGAGAAAAGGCCGGTGCCATGGTGGGACACACGGAAGCGATCGTGACTGGTACATTGGCTGGACACAACGCCGTGAGAAAGGCAATAGGTGAAAAACTACTCAGATATCCAGACGAACTCGCCGTTGGGGATTTCGTGAACCACGTGATCGAAGAGATGAAAAAAGAAGAGGGACGCCAATACAAATACACCTTCTCAGGTTCTATTTATTTCAAGCGTATGGTGCAAAAGGGTCTTTACACAACCAACATCGAAGAGATCAAGAAGAGGGTAGCCAATACCGGTTTAAAAAACATCTTCAACACCAAACTGGTGTGAGGAGGTGCTTCACCTGTGGTGGAGTTGACGTTGGCTCATTGGTTGTACCTCATTTTCATGATCGCAGTCGTCGTGACCATGTTCCTGCGAAAGGACACACCCTTGATTTGTTTGCTTGGTTCACTGCTCATCGGTTGGGCTGTGACGAAATCTTTCATCGGTGCCATCCAATCTGTTTTCAACGCCATCGTCGTGGCCGGTGTTGAGTTACTCGGTATCGTCGTGGTCATCTCACTCATGGTGGCCCTGTCAAAGCAAATGGAAAAGAGTGGAGCTGCCGCAGTGCTCATAAGAACCTTGGGTAAACCCATCAAGGGTCCAAAGTCTGCTTTCTGGTTCGTTGGGATCATCACTGCGATCCTCGCACTGTTCATTTGGCCTACGCCGTCCGTTGCACTCATCGGTAGCTTGCTCGTTCCCGTCGCTGTGAGTGCTGGCCTCTCTCCCATTGGTGCTGGCGTGGCGATCGCCATGTTCGCTTACGGCGTGGCGCTCACCACCGATTTCGTCATCCAAGGTGCACCAACCCTTACAGCGAAGGCTGCGGGAATAAGTGTTGGAGAAGTCATGGTCGCGATGGTCCCATTGATCATCGCTTGGGCAGTAGTTGCGATCCCATTGAGTTATTTCTGGACGATGAAAGCGAACAAGAACTACGATCCACGCAAAGACATCGAACTGTTCGGTGAGAGCGTCATGAAGAGTAAGAGTGAGGAATTCAGCACGTTCGCAAAAGCCGAAGCTGCGATAGTCGCACTCGCCTTCTTGATCGATATCGTTCTGATGTTGGCTCTGAAATTGCGTGGGGGCGACGCCACGGCGTTGCTCGGTGGAACTGCGGCCATACTACTGTTCGTGTTCACACTCGCTCAGTACAAGAAAGAAGGATTCGAAATAGGAGCGGACTTCCTCAGAGAAGGGTTCATGTTCGGTGTGAAGATCTTCGCACCTGTCTTCGTTATCGCAGCCATGTTCTACATGGGTAGCGGTGCCGCGAAGGACATCTTCGGTGCCGCTGGAAGACCCTTGCTTTTCGACTTAGCCAACGCACTCGCTCAGAGAGTACCACTGAACAAATTCGCAGTTGGTCCGATGCAAGCTGTGGTTGGTGCGATCACCGGTTTGGACGGTTCTGGATTTTCCGGCTTACCACTGATGGGAACGCTTGCAGGTGGCCTCGCACCCGTCGCTAAAGTCAAGACTTCCGTCATGGCGGCACTGGGTCAACTCACAGCGGTGAACTGTGGTGGTGGTACGATCGTGCCGTGGGCTTTGATCGCTGTCGCTGCTGTGTGTAAAACTAAGCCCGAAGAAATCGCAAGAAAGAACTTCATGCCAGTCATTCTTGGTTACATCGCTGCTACGATCGTCGCGATCATCCTCATGTGAACAGAGGGGCGCTCGATGCGCCCCTTTCTTTTTGAAAGGGGCCGGATCAGATGAAGATAAAATTTTTCAAGATGAACGGAGCAGGGAACGATTTCATAGTCATAGACAACAGAGAAAACGTACTTGCAAACTTCAACATCAATCATTTCGTCAGAATGGTGTGTCGTAGGGGAAAATCTATAGGCGCAGATGGTCTCATGTTGATCGAATCTTCGAACGTTGCTGATTTCAAAATGAGATACTTCAACTCAGACGGATCCGAGGGAGAGATGTGCGGAAACGGTGCACGTTGCATAGCGAGATTTGCGTACATGATGGATGTGGCAGGCGAGAAGATGAAATTCGAAACGATCTCTGGTATACACGAAGCCACCATCTTGGGCGAGAACGTTCGCATAATGTTTCCGAACTTGAGTTTGGACAGTTTCAAACTCCTTCAAAGGCATGATTTTGGTTTCGGAACGGTTGAATATCACTTTGCAACAGTTGGAGTGCCCCACACAGTGATCTTCAGAGAAGACGTTGAATCGCTCGATCAACAAACTCTGCTCGACTTGGGAAGAAAGGTTAGATACGCTCTGGATGTTTTTCCAAAGGGAACGAACGTGAACTTCGTCAAAGTTGTAGATAGATCGAGCATAGTGATCAGAACGTACGAGCGTGGTGTGGAGAACGAAACACTCGCTTGTGGTACAGGCTCGGTCGCATCCTCCATAGTTTCGTTCCTGCTCAACCTCGTCAAACCGCCCGTGAGAGTGATCGCGAGGGGTGGAGAACTCCAGGTCAGTTTCGAGCTCCAAGGTGATGAATTCACAAATGTCTATCTTCAGGGTGACGCCAGAATCGTGGCAGAAGGTTATATCCTTCCGGACGCTTGGAAAGAATGAACCTGCTGGAAAGTGAGGTGGGTTTATGATAGATAGGATCATCGATGCATTCGATGTCGAAACAACTTTGCTCTCCAAAAACGAAGAAGAAGCAAAAAATATCGCCGTTCAATATTTCAAATCTTTAGGATTCGATGACGTCGATGTGGTCTTCATCGAACACAACGGTTTTGCGGCACGGATTCGACTGCGCGCCTACGTCTTCAGACCTGGCGACAAGTACTCTTGGATAGCTGGGGGCGATGGAGAATGAAGTTCGTTCTGTATCCACTCGATCCTGTTCACGATGTGGCTTTGAAGATGTTGAACAGAGAACTTGTGAAAAGGGGACATCAAACGGTTCTACTACCTCCAGACACGAAGATGGAAGAAGTGATCGAGATATGTCAAAAAGAAATGCCAGACTTCATCATGGTGAGCAGAACGGTTGGTTACGGTGCGGCGGAATTGCTCGCTCGTTTCATAGACATGTTGGACGCGGCAGGGTTGAGAAACGAATGCAAAGTCGTCGTTGGTGGTAAAGCGATCACGAAAGAATTGGCCGCAGAATTAGGTTACGATGCTGGATTCGGTGAAAGAACGAGCTGGGAAGAAGTGATCGCTTACGTCGAAGGAAAAGAGGTGGAAAGAGAGAAACTCAAGATCAAAAAATCCAAGCGCGACATCACTCAAGGTTACACGTACAAAGTTCACGAACATGCCTTCAAACAATTACTCGATAAGATCACGGATCAAATACTGGATTGGGTCAAAGACAAGACTAGTCCCGGTGTTGAGAGAGTGAAGATCAGAGAAAAAATGCTCAACGGTGAAGATCTGATCGACGAATATCTGAAATTCTGTGATGAAACGATCGTTTCCTATTTCAAAAAGAATCTCTTACCCAAAAAGGTGAGACTGATAACGGAGAAAGAAAGAGAAAAATTTGTTCGATTGATAAACAGCGTGAGTTTCGATGAAAAAATCCTCCGTCACACGCTCGATCGTCCCCTCGTGTTCGTCCAGTACGGAACTGGTTGTCCTTTCATGGATGCGATGCACATCAAGGTGAGCGAAGCGTGGGGCGCCGACGGTGTACTGCACTTCGATCCTTCCTGGGGCGCGAGGTGCGAAGGATTGCTCGAAGGTCTGCTGGCACACGAGGAAGACGGTTCGATAATAAGTCTTGAGAATCTGAAACTCATCAAATCCGCTCTGAACGATTCGACACTCTGGTGTGTCAGAGCACACAGGGGCTTGAACACACCTGAAACAGTCCTGCTCGCGGCACATGCTGGGGCAGACTTGACGAAAATAAACATGGTCTACGGATCACTCAACGGTGGCACCGATCCAGAAAGGCTCACCGTGGACGGTGTTTACGCTCTGAAACTCGCCGCAAAGTACAACCTGGCTTTCGATATTCCAACCAACGAGGAGCTCGGTGGGGTACCTGCACCCAAGGCGTTCGCTGGCATGCTCGTGGTCGCACACCTCGGAGTGAGATTGGGTGCCAAACCCATCCTGAAACCGTTGTTCTGCTATTCACCGGATGTGATGATCAACGATTATATGAAAGACAACTACGTCGATTACAATGTGGCAAAGGTCTTGGCGCTGAGACGCATCATCGACGCACCCATTTGGCCGGGTGAACCCATAGGCTTCATGACGCACACGGAAGATAGAGTCCAGTCAGCCATGACGACGGCCCTGCACGCCGCCCTCGCCAGTTCCTTGAGACTCGATGCGATAACCATCGCTTCCACGGACGAAGCCTACGCACGCGGTGCCATCACTGTGAGTGCTCGTATCGACACACTCAGAGCACTTTCGGAAGCCTTCAGATTCTTTGGACAAGCGAAAATCGAACCCACCAAAAAAGTCGAAGATTACACCGAAAAGATCGTCAAGGAAATATACGAAACACTCGAAAAAGTTGCAAGAAGGGAGGATTTCGTGGCCTCCCTGTACGAAGGCCTGTTCGGAACCAGGGAAGAGGGTGCGAACCCAGGTAGGGCTGGTAGAGGCACGGTGAAAAGATGCTGACCCTTGGAGTTCTCGGTACGGCGAAGAACACGGGTAAGACCACGACAACCAACACGCTCTTGAAGTGCCTGAATGGTAGAACTCTGGCCATCACGAGTATAGGTTTCGATGGAGAAGATTTAGACCACATCACTGGCCTCCCCAAGCCGAAAGTCCTCGTGGAAGAAGGAACCGTGGTGGCTACCAGTGAGACGGCCGCGAGACATTCAACCGCTAAACTGCAACTGCTCAAAAAACTTGAAATAACGACAGCGTTGGGACAAGTATGTATCTACAGAGTCAAACAGCCTGGAAC
>CAYXCE010000093.1:0-5983 GCA_964463395.1 uncultured Pseudothermotoga sp. | reverse complement strand
TCTCATCCAAGCCCTCCAGTTTTATTTCATATCGCGTCTTCGCACCAAGATACAGTTTGCCGACGATCTGGCCGTTCAGCAAAAGATCGCCAAACCTCCTATTCAATGGTGCGTTTATATGATCCAGAATGGCTTCCTCAGCCCTTATGACTAAATTTACTTCCTTCTGCTCAGGCACATTCAAACCGAGCTTTCTTAGCAACTCAGATTTAGTTTTCACAACGCAGTTCACACCAACGAAATCGGCTACAAAGAGGTCTCTAGGTCTGCGATATATCTCACGCGGTTCACCTATCTGCAGTATCTTTCCGTTGTTCATCACTGCTATCCTGTCAGCTATGCTGAGCGCCTCTTCTTGGTCGTGTGTGACGTAGAGTGTCGCAATATTGAGTTTTTTCAAAATATCTCTCAATTCGAACCTGATCCTCATTCTTATCTTCGCGTCTAAGTTCGACAAGGGCTCATCGAGTAACAGCAAATCTGGTTCGACCACGATTGCCCTCGCGAGGGCGACTCTCTGTTGCTGACCTCCTGAGAGTTGACTTGGCTTTCTGCCCGCCAGATGCCCTATATCCAGAAAATTCAAAGCCCATTCGACCCTCTCCCTCACCTTCTCTTTCGGAAACTTTCTCACCTTCAAACCGTACGCCACGTTGTCGAACACGCTCATGTGCGGCCATAGAGCATAGTTCTGGAAGAACATCGCAACGTTTCTCTTTTCGGGCGGTAGGTCTGTCACATCGCGTCCTTTTATGTAGATCTTCCCTCCATCGAGTTGAACAAAGCCGGCGATCGATCTAAGCAAGGTCGTCTTTCCCGAGCCGCTGGGTCCTATGACTGCCAACAATTCACCTTCATGTATTTCTACAGATACACCATCGAGAGCCCTCACTTCACCGTAATACTTCTTCAAGTTTTCAACTTTCAGTACGACCACGATCTCAACCCCCAATACCGGCGATGTACTCAGCTTTCAAGAATTTCTCTATGACCAGCATGAACAACAACGATGGAACCATCAAAATGATCGCTATCACGCTCGCTATTTGCATGTTGTAACCAGCGCTCGCGGTGTACATCAATACCGGGGCAGTTTGTATGAAGGGAGCCCCTATAAAGAAAGCAGCGTTGAACTCACCCATGGACCACAAAAAAACGTGTATAGCACCCGCGATGATACCTGGTATGCCGAGTGGGAAAGTGATGGTCCAAAAGACTTTGAACCTGTTTGCTCCAAGGTTCTGTGCGGCTTGTTCGAGGTCCAACGGAATGGATTTGAACGTCGCAGTTATTATCCACAGCGAAAAGACCAAGGAAGCCATCGTGTGCGCCAGAATTATACCCCACATGTTGCCTCTCAGTCCAATCCTCCCGAAAACCCTCGCAAGGTTGATGAAAACTGGCAACTGTGGGAAAGCTTGCGGCATCAAGAATAAAAACAAAAGAATCCTCTCTGCAGGGAGCCTATACCTTGCGAATGCGTAAGCTGCAGGAATAGCGATCGATATAGAGAGTGCAACTGTTATCAGTGCGATCTTCAAGCTGAGTATCAGAGAATTCAAAACCCTCCCCTGCTTGAAAACCTCACTCCAGTAACGCAGGGTGAATTCCTGAGGGACAGGGCTGGGCCAGTACCAGATCCTAGCGAAGCTCCAGATCACGATACCAACGAAAGGTCCAACCACCAGCAACAATATCAAGATCACAAGGATCAATTTCAATGTCAACTTCAGTATCGAAAATCGTCTCACGCTTTGATACCTCCCCGCTCAGCCGCCATGAACTTCAGATAATAAACAGCAAAGATCATGACTATCAAATAAGACACCACACCCAGAGCATTGGCGGTACCCCAATCGTTGAAATAATTGACTCTGAACATCATGCTCACCGTGATCATGTTTGGACTCGCTGGGCCAACCATGATGGGTATGGTCAAACTGCTTATCGTTCTCACGAAGGTCAAGATGAATGCAACCATGATGGAAGGCCTACACATGGGCAACAGAACGTCCTTCACTATTTTCACTCTTGAAGCGCCCAAATTCTGTGCAGCTTCAATGTAAGCACTGTCTAAACTCCTGAAAGCACCTAAAACGATGAGCGTTGCGTAAGGTGTCATGATCCAGACGAAGGCCCAGACTAAGCCGATCCAGCTCCTCGAAAGTCCAGGTAATTCTTCCACGCGCAAGATCCTTGTGAGCAAATTGTTCAACGTTCCATGAGGTGCGAGAAAAACACGCATCGCATGCCCGACTATCAGAAAAGGGATAAAGAGAGGCAATTTGTACATCAAATCGAGAAATCTCCAGTTTTTGAACCTCAAATAACCAGATATGAGCACACTCAAAATCAGAGTGGCAACAGTCGTGATCAAGCTGATCGCCACACTGTAGATCACATCTCGCCAATATATGTCAAACACCTTCGCATAGTTGACCAAGCTGAATCTGTTCGCGACGGTGAAACTCGTGTACATGGACAGGAACAACGGATAGATGTATAAGATGGCAAGGATGATCAAAGCAGGAAGAATGAGCAGAAAGCCAACGAAAACCTCTCTTTTTCTTTTCATGAGCTCAACCTCCAAAGAAGGCGAGGCTTATAGCCTCGCCTTCACTCATTTCTCGACCCACTTCTCGTAAGCTTCAAGCATCCTCGTTCTGTAGTCAGCTATGGGCATGCGTTTACCGAATTTCAACAGATCTGCCTCTTTGATGTCTCGATACAACCTTTCAAAGACTTCCTTACCCAAGTGTGGAGAAACGTACTCTACGCCGATCGCGGGGTACCAGTTGAACTTGTCAACTATGTACTTGGCATGTATGGCTGGAGAAGACACGAACTCAACGAGCTTGAGCGCGTAGTCAGCGTTCGCCGCTTTGGTTGGTATTGCGAAATACATGGGTTGACCCGGCATGCCAGGCTCTGGGAGGATCAGCCTTATGTTTGGATCCATCCTTCCTTCCCTGATCCATGTGTAGAACATGTCCACCCATACTGGACCCATCCAGATTTCCCCTCTGTTCAGTGCGTCCAGAGTCCCAGCGTTACCAGCCGTGAGAGTGACATACTTGTTGAATTCTTTGAGTTCAGCGTAGATCTGTGGCCAATCATCCATGTACTTTTCATCGAACGGGCCGTTCATCAGCACATCTGGATTCTTCGATTTCCAGTAGACCCAACCGAACACGAAGGAGACTCCAGACATACCTCCTTTGATGCCGTTGTAACCGAATTTTTTCGGATTCTTCTTAACCCATTCGACCAGCTCAGCGTAACTCTTCGGTGGATCTTTAACGAACCTCGGGTTGTAAGCTATCGCAGTTTGACTATGGAACATAGGCATGACGTAACCATCGACTTTAACACCGAGTGCGACTTCTGCCGTTTTCATCGTCACGAGCCTTCTAGCCGTGAGAAAATCTGTGTACGGTCTTATGAGATCACGCTCGATCGCCCAAATCGTTCCGGCTTCGTGAATGACAACCAAGTCGATCGCCCACTTCTCTTTACCGGAATCTTTTTCGAGCTGAAGTTGTTGAATGATCTGCTGTGAGCCGGCATCACCCGGTCCAGTACCCACGACCTTTACTTTCACGTTGGGATAGAGTTTCTCAAATTGCGGTGCGATCTCGTACTGGAAGAAATCGACCATGTTCTGATCGCCCGCGACCATCATGGTGAGAGTGACTTTGACGGGAATGTCTGCCTGTGCCAGCAACACTACCGCAGCGATTATCAACACTGCGGCACACACTCTCCTCATATCCACTCACCTCCCCCTCAGATTTGAGAGAAAGCTTTTCAAGATCTCTTCAAGAATCTTTGCAAAGTTTTAAAAGCTATCTGGGCCGCCCCTTCTGAACCACCCGGCAACGGCAAGCATTCCACGGAGACGAACCCGTCATAACCGATCTCTTGAAGAGTTTTGAGAATCGATTCAAAATTCAAATGCCCTGCACCTGGAGCCCATCTATTGCTATCAGCAACGTGGATGTGCTTGATCAAATCTGCACATTCTCTCAAGCTCTCTTCGATGACGATCTCTTCGATGTTCATGTGGAACGTGTCAGCCAATATTCCCACATTGTCACGTTTCAAAATTTCCAAAGTGCGCTTCACATCTCTCAGTGTGTTCAAAAAGTCCGTTTCGTACCTGTTCAAAGGTTCCACCACCAACTCGACGCTTTTTTCTTTCGCATAATCTGCAATCTCACTCATTGCTTCGATGAACAATTTCAAAGTCTCCTCTAAAGATCTTTTACCCCTCTTGCCCCTCACGAGTCCAACGATGACTTTCGCACCGAAAAAGGAAGCGAAATCGATGTGGCTCTTCAATCTTTCTATAGCGCGGCGCCGCACTGAAGCGTTTTCATCGGTGATACTCAAACCATCCGCAAGGTAAGCTTGCCCAGTTCCAACGGCAGCTACGGGCATTTGCAATTCCGTCAATAGATCCTTTAGCTGTACCGCATCTACCACCCTTGGATCTCTAATTGCGATCTCAACGGCATCGTACCCTATATTCTTAGCCATCATCACTCCCTTGGTCAGATCGCCTTTGAAAGCCAACGCATCGAAAGCGGCATCAGCTGTACTCAGAACCAGTGCGAGCTTCATGCGATCACCACTTTCTAAGAGATTTTCTCGAGAAATTCCTGAAGGCCCGAATATCCACAGTTGTGCAGGATGATCTTGGCTTGACTCTTCACGGTATCAGGGGCATCTTTGAAAGTCACACCTATACCTGCGATCTTGATCATTTCCAGATCGTTCTCACCGTTGCCGAAGGCTACAACATCTTTCAGATCGATACCCAGAAACTTGCAGAGTTTCTTTAACGCCTCGGCTTTGTTCACTCCAAACGGGAGGATTTCCAAAAGGTCATCCTCAGATCTCGTGATCGAAGCAGGTATACGGTGTTGGAATTTCAACGAATTCTCTACGCTGGTCAGTTCAAAACTGGGGCCAGTGAGGACTATTTTTGTTATTTTCCTGTGCTTTATGGGATCGATATCATCGACGAGACGATAGCTGAGTCCATCTCTGTAAACATAACGTGCCGCATACACAGTGAGATTCACTGCATAAACGTCTTCGTCAATGAAAAAGAAGATGGACACGGAAGATCTTTGACAGAGAAAACCCATTTTCTGCAACAGAGAGTCCGACAACACTTCTGAATACAGATAATGCCTAGTCACCGCGTCGAAAATCCGTGCCCCGTTGAAGAGTATCACTGGCACCTTATTATTGATCTGTTCAATGAATTTGCTCGCACTCTTCAACGAGCGGCCAGTTGCTATTGTGGATCTGACGTTTTTCTCTTCAAAACTTTTCAATATTCGCAATGTTTCTGAAGAGAGGTTTCCATCTTTTTCCAGGAGAGTTCCATCCAAATCGAAAACGAGCAGTTTCACTCTTTCTTCACCACCGACATGGACGACTTTTCGAACACGATACCGACTGTTTCTCCGAGTTGCGGAATCTTTCTCGTCTCATGCCCACGGATTTCCACACTCACATTTCCATGTTCGGTTTTGACTTCGAAATAGAAAGTTGAGCCAGTGTATACCCTGGTCACAACTTCTCCCTTCAACAAACCTTCCTGAGGTGAAACGAACTGCCCTCCTTCGGGTCTCAAGACCAGTAGAATTTCATCGCCTAAACCAACATTTGAACTCGCTCGTAATTCGACTGAGACTCTCCGCCCATCTTTCAACTCAACAAGGCATTCATCCTGTCTTTGCTCAACAATCTTTCCTTCAACAAAGCTCGCCTTTCCTATGAAACTAGCAACGAACACGTTCGCAGGAAATCTGTAAAGCATCTCCGGTGTATCTTTTTGAACGATCTTGCCATTCTTCATCACAATTACGTAATCCGAAAGCGACATAGCTTCCAACTGATCGTGCGTCACATAGATGCTGGTAATACCCAGACTCATCTGTATTTTTCTCAGCTCGACCCTCATCTGCTC
>CAYXCE010000092.1:0-6005 GCA_964463395.1 uncultured Pseudothermotoga sp. | reverse complement strand
CAACAATGGCTTTTCCACTTTTCTTTTGATCTTCTAGAATCTTGAACACACACTCTTTCCCCAACCGATCCAAGCCCACAAACGGTTCATCCAAGAGCAATAGAATCGGATCATGAACAAGAGCACACGCAATTGCGACACGTCTCGCTTCCCCTTCTGATAGTTGAAATGGGCTTTCTCTAAGTTTTTCCTCAGTTAAACCCACGGTATCAATAGCTCTTTTCACACGAGCCTCGATATCGTTGAGCCCAAAATTGCGCGCTGAGAAAGCGATCTCTTCGAACACAGTCTCACAGAAAAATTGCTCTTCGGCTCTCTGCATAACATAACCAATCTTTCTACGATCATCCTCCTTCAAGGGAACACCATTCAATAGGACAGATCCACGCTGGGGTTTGAGCAAGCCAACCATCAGCTTGAGTAAAGTAGATTTCCCACTCCCGTTTGACCCACGAATGAGTAACAATTGACCTGCCCGCACCGTCAAACTGAAACTTTCGAACAAATTCCTGTCTTTTTCATAACCAAAGGTGATCTCAACCAATTTCAACTCAACATTCGACATCTTCAAATTCCTTTTCCAGAAACTCCTTTAAGTTTCCAAAGAAATCTATACTACCTTGTTTCATATGAACTATCTGCGTGGCGAGTTCAAAGAAAATTCTCGGTTCATGCGTCGAAACGAGGGTGGTCTTGCCTTGATTTTTAAGTTCCTCCAAGGCTTCAAGTATTTCATACACCCCTTCATCATCCAACATGGATGTAGGCTCATCGAGAAGAAAAACCTCCGGTTGGAGCACATACAAAGACGCCACAGCAAGCTTTTGCGCTGTACCGCCAGAGAGTGTTAATGGATCATTGTATCTTTTCTCCTCGAGGTGAAACCTCTCGAGAGTTTTCTTTACCTTCATTTGTATCTGTTTTTTATTCAACCCCAGATTCTCCAAACCAAAAGCGATATCTTCCTCGACAGTGGAACCGACTATCTGATCGAATGGATTATGAAAAACATAACAGCAGATCTCTTTCAAATCGTTTTCGTTCAGATCTTTCCCATACATTCGTATAGATCCGGATTGAAGTGGCAGTAAGCCTGCAAGGAGCTTAAGCAAAGTAGTCTTACCAGATCCATTTGCACCAACGACGAGAATGAATGAACCTTTCTCTACTTTCAAATTGATGTTCCTTAGAACCCAGCCCTTACCGTAGCTGAAACTAACATCGATCAGCTCAATCACAGCTCACACCTTCACAGATTTGTAAATACGTACTCCGCCTTCTTTGTAAATATCCTCAACGTTCCCAAAGATTTCTCCCATCAATCGTTTTACATACGTCCCACCCTTGTTATGGTATGCAACTACTTGAAGCGATCCTCCTCCATTCAAATGCTCGAAAGATTCTTCGATCAATCTCTGCACCACTTTCTTACCCGCAGCGAGCGGTGGGTTCATCAATATGATGTCAAAGGTTTCTTCTTTCCACGGTTCAAAGAAGGCACCTTGCTTGATCATAACATCCACGTTGTTCTTTCTCGCATTTATCTTGGCAAACTCTACTGCTCTCTCATTGATGTCACTCATGTAGACTTCAAAGTCTGGATACTCCGCTTTCAACACAATGCCAATTACACCATAACCGCAGCCGAGATCGAGTATCTTTTTACCATGAACTTGACAATGTTCTATCAGTATTCGTGTGGCCTTATCTATTTCACCAAAGCTGAAGACACCAGAAGGCGTCTGGAATTGATAAACTCTACCGTTCTTCAGTTTCAATGTAGCTGTTTTGATTTTCAATTCACATTTTGGTTTTTCAACGTAATAGTGCTCCATAGAAACAACGAAGGGGGCCTTTGGGCCCCCTTTTGTCAATCAACAGGCTTGGTCAATTTCTTGTCGTGAATGAGTGCGGCTTGAGCTGCTGCAAGTCTCGCTATAGGTACTCTGTACGGTGAACAACTCACATAATCCAAGCCAGCTTTATGGAAGAAATGAATCGATCTTGGATCGCCTCCGTGTTCTCCACATACACCAACTTTCAAGTTGGGTCTCGCTTGTTTTCCTTTCTTGGTCCCCAGTTCAACCAACGCACCGACGCCCTCGTAGTCTAGTGTTTTAAAAGGATCATGCTCGAGTATACCTTTTTCTAAGTACTCTGGCAAGAATTTGCCAATGTCATCCCGACTGAACGCAAATGTCATTTGCGTTAAATCATTCGTTCCAAAGCTGAAGAACTCAGCCTCCTTTGCAATTTCATCAGCTGTTACACAAGCCCTAGGTACTTCTATCATGGTTCCTATTTTGTACTCGATCTTTACACCTGATTCTTCTATCATCTTGTCCGCCACATCCTTGATGATCTTCTTCAAGAAGGCTAGCTCATTCACATGTCCGACCAAAGGTATCATGATCTCTGGAACGACATCCATACCTGTTTCTTTTTTCAATTCGATTGCAGCACTTATAATTGCCTTCGTTTGCATGATTGCTATCTCCGGATAAGTTATGGTGAGTCTGCATCCACGATGACCAAGCATTGGGTTCAGCTCGGCTAAAGATTTAACGATATCTTTTAAGTCTTTCGGTGATATACCAAGTTCCTTCGCTGTTTCTTCAATCTGATCATCGTCGTGCGGTAAGAATTCGTGAAGCGGTGGATCTATTAACCTGATTGTGACGGGATAACCGGCCATGGCTTTGAACAGACCCTTGAAATCTTGTTTCTGCAAAGGTAACAGTTCATCCAGTGCTTTTTCTCTCTCTTCTTTCGTTTTCGCAACGATCATCTTGCGCATCTTGGGTATCCTGTCTTTCTCGAAGAACATGTGCTCAGTCCTGCAAAGACCTATGCCTTCTGCGCCGAATCTTCTTGCCACCTCGGCATCCCTTGGTATATCCGCATTGGCCCTTACACCAAGTCTTCTGATTTCATCAGCCCACTGCAGAAGTTCTGCCACTTCACCTTCGAGACCCACAGGCTTGATCGTGTCAACCTTTCCAAGGAGAACTTCTCCCGTGGAACCATCTATCGAGATCCATTCACCTTCCTTTACGATGATATCGTTGACTCTGAATAATCCTTCTTCCTCTTTGACTTCTATCATTTCTGCCCCAACGATCGCTGGTTTTCCCATACCTCTTGCAACAACGGCAGCGTGTGATGTCATGCCACCTCTGGAAGTGAGTATGCCTTGAGCGAACGCCATTCCACCGACATCCTCAGGACTTGTTTCTGGTCTAACAAGTATCACTTTTTCACCGCTTTTCCCCATTTCTTCAGCCTTCTTAGAATCGAAAATAACCACACCAGTCGCGGCACCTGGTGAGGCAGGTAAACCTTTAGCTATTATCTTGGCCTTCGCCCTGGCTTTATCTTCAAAGCGCGGATGTAGCACACGTTCTACATCTTCAGGTTTGACACGCAGTACAGCTTCCTGTTTAGAAATGATACCTTCCTTTGCCATGTCCACAGCAATTTTGATAGCTGCCTTCGATGTTCTCTTACCACTCCTTGTCTGAAGCATGTAGAGTTTACCTTCTTCGATTGTGAACTCTATATCTTGCATATCTTTATAGTGCCTTTCCAGCTTGTCCATGATCGTCATTAGCTCATCATAAACTTTCGGCATAAGACGCTTTAGCTCTGCCAATGGGACAGGCGTTCTGATACCTGCGACGACATCCTCACCCTGCGCATTCTGCAAAAATTCTCCGTAGACTTCCTTCTCTCCGGTGTTTGGATTACGCGTGAAAGCGACACCAGTTCCTGAACGCTCACCCATGTTTCCAAAGACCATTGCAACAACATTGACAGCTGTGCCAAGAAGTTCATCTTCTTTGATGTTATGTATTTCTCTGTACTTGACAGCCCTGTCGCTCATCCAACTTTTGAAAACCGCATCGATTGCAAGCCAAAGTTGTTTTTCCACATCTTGAGGAAATTCTTTACCCTCTTCTTCATAAATCTTCTTGTAGATGTCTACCAATCTCATCAGATCTCTTTCATCAAGCTCAATGTCCAGTTTGACACCTTTCTGTTTTTTGATTTCCTCAAGAGCGTTCTCAAATTTGTTCCTTGGAATTCCGAGTGCAGTATCGCCGAACATTTGCAAAAATCTTCTGTAAGCATCGTAAGCGAATCTTGGATTGTTCGTCATTTTTATGAGACCTTTAACGGTTTGGTCGTTCAATCCGAGGTTCAAAATGGTATCCATCATGCCTGGCATCGATATAGCTGCACCCGATCTAACTGACACAAGTAGTGGTTTTTCCGGATCGCCGAAGCCTTTACCCGTGACTTCCTCAAGCTTTTTCATGGCCTCATAAACTTGATGCTTGAGGCCTTCAGGGTATGTGTAACCATGTTGATAGTAGTACTTGCACACTTCGGCGGAAATGGTGAATCCAGGAGGAACTGGTATACCCAGGTTCGTCATCTCTGCGAGGTTTGCACCTTTACCACCGAGTATGTCCTTCATCTCAGCGTTCCCTTCAGCAACACCGTTGGCAAAGAAATACACCAACTTTTTGTTCATTAAAACACCTCCCTCATCTGACATACCAGTCTGTAATATAATCGTTGTTTTCTACCACACCAATAGCTACAAAAGTCGATTGAGAAGCTACTCCAAGTAACTTTTCAACAATAGGAGCGAGATCCACAAAGACGAACAGAGAATGCCTTATAGGATCAAAGATTTTCAAAGCTTTCTCTAAAGAATTTTTCTCTTTACTTTGCTGGTTGCTAAACGCTCTCAAGTATTTGCCATCACTTTTCACAGTAAAGTTGTCGATTTTCAGTTCATTCGCAACGATCTCGCCTTTACCCAGAACTCTTGCTATCTCTTGGAGTGGTATTTTCGCTTCAATGAGAGCATAGAAAGATGGATTGATAGCTTCACCCTCTTTCTGTGCTTCGAAAAGACTCTGTATAAACTGAGCTACACCGATTGACGCAGCTACTCTACCCGTAGTTTTTTCAGAGAGACTGAGGATCTTTTCAATCGTATCCTTCAGGTTACCAGATATGCCGAAGGATTGTGTGATCATACCGGAAAAAGTCTCGGGTAAAGCGTTGAAGATTTGCTCGTAAATACCTTTCAAACCAGTGACACCTTGAACGTTCGAGAAGATGAAAATCTCTCCGGAAAGATTCGTATCCTTGTGCAGTTCATAAGAAGGGAACGGTCTTACGTCTGCCAAAAATCTGAATGCAGCATCATTCTTAGCCCTCAATTTTTGAGAACCAGTCAACTTGTCTTGCTCGACTTTCACCACCAAAACAGCTTCAAACTCAGCTTCATTCAAGCTGATTTCTGGTGCATAACCGATGGCCCACACCGAGTTATTCTCGAACCACTTGAGTGCTTCATTCGGTACGCTCCCACCGCCGCTGAGACACAGTTCCATGAATTCCCGATTGTTTGAAATGATCACATAACTTTTTTGAGCCCTCGTTACCATTTCACCACCAAGCAAGTCACCGATAGCTTTGGCTAGCTTCTCAGTTTCTCTTGCAGGGCCTAGAGCTAAGAAGAAGTTCTCCGCTTTTTGGACGAACAGAAATTGGTCTGAGAGAAGTTCGTTGAACTGTTCAATCTTGATGCCGTACTTCACAAGTTGACTGGCCATGACACCTTGAACCATGGTTTCAAGCCCAAGACCGTTGATGAGTGTGTCGAACAGGGGTATTTTTTTGATTTGATCATAGTACTTCGCGTTATTTCTACTCAGAAATACAAAGTCGTAACTCACAGGGATGAACTCATTGAAGGCGAATAACACCGTACTCGCGAGCACCAGTAGTGCGATCAACCTTTTCATCACGATACCTCCTCACGAGATTTTTCACTCAATAATACCACAAAATCGATGAATATCAGCCCCTAATTCTCCAAAAATCTGAAAATATGCCGAGAAACTCCTTCTGGCTTAATCTATTTCCTGTTTTCACCGTGTTTCTCATAGCTTCATTCGACGTTTTCACAGGAAAATCCTGAACCC
>CAYXCE010000091.1:0-6081 GCA_964463395.1 uncultured Pseudothermotoga sp. | reverse complement strand
ATCTGTGAAAGTGGTTTTTGCTCGTAACTGATCATTTCCAGAATGAGAAGGCAAGCGAGTATACCATCTTTCTCTGGGACGTGATTGGCAATGGACAATCCTCCACTCTCTTCACCTGCGATCACTGCTTTTTCATTCAATAAGGCAGAGGCGAGGAACTTAAAACCAACAGGGGTTTCCACAACACTCTCTTTGAACGCCTTAGCGACTTCATCCAGTGCGTGTGAAGTTGCAACCGTTCTTGCCACAGGTCCCTTCATTCCCTTGTTCTTGTATAGATGGTGTGCCAGCAAAGCTATGACCTCATTCGGTTTAACGTACCTTCCTTCATCATCAACAATGCCGAACCTGTCAGCATCCCCATCCACGGCCAGTACGACATCCCATCCTTTGGATTTAACACGATTGGCAAGCAGTGATAGTCTTTCCTCATCTGGTTCCGGTCTACCACCACCGAAGTACGGATCTCTGTAGTTGTGAAATATTTCAATCTCTTGACACACTTTCGAACATAGATCGTCCAGATAGCCAATGGCTGTACCGTACATCAGATCGACAATGACTTTGAGTTTTGCCTTCTTTATGATCTCGAGGTTGACGAGTCTCGTCAACGCATTCAAGTAATCTGGTTTTGGATCGAAGATCTCGAAAAGGTCCTTACTGTTGGCCTCAACAAGAGACATGGTCGAGATTTTGTCCTCGTTGATTGTCATTATGATGGACTCGATTTGTTGTGTTATTTCAGGTGGTGCAGGTGAACCATCCGAGGGATTAAATTTGATCCCACAATATTCCGGCGGATTGTGTGAAGCTGTTATGTTGATCCCTCCGGATAATTTGTGCTGGCGTATCGAGAAGGAAACAACTGGTGTTGGCGTGGGATTCTCGGGCATCAAAACCTTTATACCATTTGCTGTAAGCACTTCTGCGACCAAACGTGCATAACTTTCTGTCATGAAACGTGTATCGCGTGCGACGATAACGCTTTTACCACCAGTTTTTTTCAAGTATTCAGCTATGGCTTGTGAGACAATGCGAACATTTTTAAAAGTGAAATCATCACTGATGATCGCCCTCCAACCACTCGTACCGAATTTAATCTTCATACTTCCACCTTCCCAACCAAACGCGTCTTCCCAGATGTTTATCAAAATCGCTCCACATTTTATCTCCATTCTTTTGCTTTTCATTTATGGTTCTGAATCTTGACAGTTTCGAGTCCATATTCTCCAGCGCATGCACCACGTAGGCTTCCACTGTTTTGGGTAAGACAGGAGAACCAAATTCATATTCACCGTGGTGAGACAGGACTATGTGTTCCAGTTGCAACAGTTTTACTTTCGCTATGTTGATCTTGTTTGCTACTTGCTGGAGGACTTCCAAACCCAACGCGATGTGACCTTTCAGTTCACCTTCGGTCGTTACTTCCAAACCTTTCTTCGTTATCTTATACTCTTTGACCTTGCCTACATCGTGTAGGATTGAACCGGCGATGAGTATATCTCTGTTGAGAAAGTCATAAACACCGCAGATCCTTTTGCACATCGTTGTGACGTCGACGGTGTGCTCGAGCAACCCGCCCATATAAGCATGGTGCACGCTCACGCCTGCGGGAGCTTGAATAAAAGCTGAAATGAAATCCCTGTCATGAACGAAAAGGGTCTCAAGTAGAGATCGAATTTCTCTGTCCTGAACCTCTCTTATGAATTCAACGAGTTTCTGGTATAACTGTTCGATGTTTCTCTTCGTGATCTCAACGAACCTTTCATAATCGTACTGATCATCGTTGAGCGGAATCAAAGCATCTTTATCCTTCTCTATGTTCAGCTGAAGATGCCCCTCGAAAAACACGACGCGCCCTTTCGCAAGTACTACGTCCCCTTCTACAAATTTCACGTCATTCTCTTCTGCGTTGTGCCAATCTACGGCACGTATGCTACCGGTTCTGTCCGAGAGAGTTATCAATAGAAATTTTTTGCCGTCTTTCGATTCTTGCAATTTCTTACTCACAACTTTTCCGATCAGCTCCACGGTTTCTTTCATTTTCTCTGAAAGTTCCTGTATGTAAGGCCATGCCGATTTAGTATGCTCTCTCAACTTTTCCACCGTTTCTTTTGGCAACAAATCTTCAAGTTTCACCATCTCACTCTCCTATGGGGATTTTATCAGCTGTAGAGTTACACGTCAAAGAGGTATAAAGTTAGTGTGAATGGTGTACTATATATAGTGTCTTTATTGATAAGAATACTATATGTAGTAGAATATCCTCGGTGGACACCTTTCAAAGGAGGATAGTACTATGGTGAGGTTCAATGAGCTCGTGAATGGTTATTTGAAGAAACTCGATTGGAGAATCAACGAAAATTCCAACATGTCTTATTCACTTCAGGGTTTGAATCAGTACCTATACTCTTCGATCATCTCCAGATATTGGCTTGAAGAAATCTATCCTAAAGAGATCTCATCTGCGCATCTTCGAGGAGATTTTCACATTCACGATCTTGGTTCTTTGTCTGCATACTGTGTCGGTTGGAGTCTTGAGGACCTCCTTTTAAAAGGATTCACTGGCGTTGAGGGAAAAATATCGAGTAAACCTGCAAAGCACTTCAGAAGTGCGCTGGGTCAAGTGGTGAATTTCATGTTCACACTCCAAGGGGAAGTCGCGGGGGCGATAGCTTTCTCGAACTTTGACACGCTCTTGGCTCCGTTCATCGCTCACGATGGTCTGAGCTATCCTGAGGTGAAGCAAGCCCTTCAAGAATTCATTTTCAATCTCAATGTTCCCACGAGGACGGGTTTTCAGACACCTTTCACGAACTTGAGTTTCGATCTCGTTGTGCCGGATCACCTCGCAAACGAACGAGTGATCGTCGGTGGCGAGCCACAGCAACACACCTATAGCGAATTTCAAAAAGAGATGGATATGCTCAACGAAGCTTTTTGGCAAGTGATGTTCGAAGGTGATGCGAGTGGAAGGATTTTCACTTTCCCGATACCAACTTATGCAATTACAAAGGATTTTCCATGGGATTCGGATAAATTCGATTCACTCTGGAAGTTGACAGCCAAATACGGCGCACCATATTTTTCGAATTTCATCGGTAGCGGTATGGATCCATCAGACGTGAGGAGTATGTGCTGCAGGTTGCGTTTAGACAACACACTGGTCAGAGCGAGATTGTCCCAGTTCACGGTCGAGAAAGATGAGCTGAGGAGAAAAGGTGGAGGATTGTTCGGTGCCCACCCTTTAACGGGGAGCATCGGAGTGGTCACCATAAACATGCCCAGGATAGGATATCTTTCTAACAGTGAAGAAGAGTTCTTTGAGAAGCTTTCTAAACTGATGGAACTTGCAAAAGAAAGCTTAGAAATCAAAAGAAGGGTCATCGAAGATTTGACACAGGAAGGCTTGTACCCATACTCTCGTTTTTACCTTTCTGAGGTCCATCGATTGACCGGTAGTTATTGGACGAACCACTTTTCAACGATAGGTTTGGTCGGCATGCACGAAGCATGCATTAATTTCTTAGGTGTTGGAATAGATACCGAAGAAGGCAGACAGTTCGCTATAAGAGTCTTACACTTCATGAGGGAAAAGCTCTTGGAGTTTCAAAGGCAAACCGGAAATCTCTACAACTTGGAAGCCACACCGGCTGAAGGGGTCAGTTACAGATTGGCGAAGATAGACAGGAAAAATTTTGCAAACATACACACGAGTGGTGTGAACGAACCTTTCTACACGAACTCGACTCAATTACCTGTGGATGGAGACTACGATCTGTCCTTCGTGCTCGAGCATCAAGACGAGCTCCAATCACTCTACACAGGAGGTACAGTGCTCCATATCTATTTGGGTGAATCGATCGAGAGTGGTTTAGTCCCACAACTCATAAAATCGATTTTTACTCATTACAAATTACCATATCTCACCTTGACACCCACCTTCAGCATCTGCAAAGATCACGGCTATCTCAAGGGGGGGATGGAAAGTTGCCCGATCTGTGGGAACGCCACGGAAGTTTATTCGAGAGTGGTTGGCTATTTCAGGCCGGTGAAGCTCTGGAACGCTGGAAAGAGGGAAGAATTCAGATTAAGGAGGGTGTCGAGAATTTGAGATTAGCTAAGAGCGTTCTCACGAGTTTCTTGGACTACCCTGGTTCCATTGCGAGTGTAGTGTTCACTATCGGGTGTAATTTTCGCTGTTTGTACTGTCACAATCCAGATTTGGTTTTGGAGCGTGTTCAAACGGCGAACGAACAGGAAGTGTTGCAAGAGATCTTCAAAAGGAAGATCACGCAGCGTGTCGTCATAAGCGGTGGTGAACCGACGATCCATCGTGAACTTCCAAATTTTGTTTGTGTACTGAAGGAGAAAGGTTATCTTGTGAAACTCGACACTAACGGGAGCAATCCAGAGTTGATCGAAGAACTTTTGAGAGAAAATCTTCTGGATTATGTGGCTTTGGATATCAAATCCAGCTTCGAGAAATTTGGAGAGATATCAGGTTTGGGGGAACGAACGGCGCAAGAAACTTTTGAGAAAATCCTTCGAACGTTGGAATTGTTGAGAGAAAGCTCTGTTCAATATGAGGTTAGAACGACTTTCGTTCCAGGATTGATGGACGAAAGTGATTTGAGAGAAATCAAAAAGATCGTTGGAAATAGCCCATGGTATATACAGCGTTTCAGACCGCATAGGACACTCTTTTCCATTCCTTACCAAGATGTCAGAAGTGTCGAATTAGAGAAACTCGCCATGGATTTCGGTGCGATGCTGAGATGAACCTGAATCACATCAATCTGTACCAGAGAAGACCCACAATTTCGTGCAGACCCAACATGTTGGCTTGAAGGGACTCTCTCGTTGGGATGAAATCGGTCCAATCGAGCACGCTGTGATCGCAGAGATAATCAACTGGATAAGGATGAACCACGAATTCAAACTTTTCAAAACTCTTCACCGCACGTTTCATGTGCACCGCAGAGGTTACCAAGACCACCTCTCTCAGATTCAATTTTCTTGCCATAGACGACACATTCTTTGCGTTCTCATGAGTGTTTTTACTCTCACTATCGAGCAACAGTTTTTCCTCCAGTACACCGAGTTTTCTTGCGAGTTCTGCCATCACGAAGGCTTCGGCTCGTCGCGATGAACCTGGAAGCGATCCTCCGGAGACTATCAGGAGCGCATCGTACTTTTTCGCCAGCATGACACCTTCGACCAACCTTTTGAAAGAGTGAGGGCGCAGCTCGTATCCTTCTGGCCCTTCGACTATGCCTCCACCGAGCACAACCACCGCATCACAGTTCAGAGGATCGCTTCTGGTGAAACTCCTCTCTAAAGATCTGACGAAAAGGAAAGTCCCGAGACTCGTCGTAAGAACGTAGTTGAAAAGCGCAAAAGATAGGATCATAAAGGCTTTCTTTCTGGAGTTTTTCAACCAAATCAAGCCCAGCAACAAGGGTACAGTCACGAAAAAACCTGGCGGCAGAAGAAAAGATTGAATTATCTTCTGAACCACGATCATACCTTATTCTCCCAAGATTTTCATCACCAAGCTCACGTGCATTTGCACACCGACGAGGAGAGCATCTTCATCTATGTCGAAGTATGGAGAATGGTGTGGTTTATCGAAGCCCTTCGTCGGATTAGCAGAACCAACCAAGTAGAAAACACCAGGAACTTTCTGCAAAAAGAAGGCCATGTCCTCTCCACCCATAGATGGGGGTACCTCAACGACGTTCTCTTTTCCAACGACTCCTTCAGCCACGTTTTTCACGATTTTTGTCAACTCAGGGTCGTTGATCAGCACGGCCGTTCCATCTTTGTAATCGAGTTCAAAATCCATCTCGTGAGCTTCGCAAATGCCTTTTATGATCTGCTTCATTCTCTGTTTCACTCTGTTGCGGACTTGCTCGCTCAAAGTCCTCACGGTGCCTTCGAGTGTGGCAGTCTCTGGAATGATATTGAATGCTGTTCCGGCTTGAAATTTTCCCACAGTTACAACAGCGTTCTCCAGTGGATCGATGCTTCTGCTCACTACAGTCTGCAGTGCAAGAATTAATTCGCTCGCCGCAACGA
>CAYXCE010000090.1:0-6100 GCA_964463395.1 uncultured Pseudothermotoga sp. | reverse complement strand
GTATTCTACCTTGAAACGAACTAAAACATCGATTCGTAACGTAGTGATTTTTACAACTGTGCGCACTTTTCTGCTCAGTAAGCCGTCGTAAAAGCTGTCTTTCAGAAACTGGGGACACCGGCTTGGGTGCATTCTTGAGGTTGAAAGGATGATCTCTTGCGCAGAAATAATCGTTTCGTTATGTGAAGATCTTCTATCCAAGATATGGTGCTCTTACACAAAGGAAAAGTTCACCGCTGTCAAGGTTAAAAACATCGTCGATTCGTAGCTAATTTGGAACGAGGCTCATCAAAAAAAGAAGGGATACCGTCGCGGTATCCCTTGCGTTGTGTTGAAAACTCACAAACACATTTTCTGGTAGCGGGGGCAGGATTTGAACCTGCGACCTTTGGGTTATGAGCCCAACGAGCTGCCTGACTGCTCCACCCCGCAACGCCGATTTACATATTAGCACACGCTCAAGTCAATGTCAAGTTTTTTCAACCTCGAGAGTGTGCACAGATATCTTTTTGATGATGACCGAGAATTATTGAGAAATGTTCCTTTGGACGATGTGTACATCGATTCTCACTCTCTCAACGTGCGCTTTAAAGATTGTTAAACTCGAGATATTATGATCTTTGATGTCTTTTCGCTTTTATCACTTTCTACTGTGGGAGGGAAAGCGCATGGAGAAGCTCTTTCGTTTGAAAGAGCAAGGTACGAGTGTGCGTCGCGAGATCATCGCAGGTGTGACCACTTTCTTGACGATGGCCTACATCGTGTTCGTCAACCCCTCGATCCTCATCAACGTGATCCCCGGTGCAACCCCTGGAAGCAGTCTCTACGCGCAATTCTTCGGATCATTCATGGTCGCGACGATCTTCGGTTCAGTCATCGCAACGCTCATCATGGGTCTTTATGCGAACTATCCCTTCGCACTCGCTCCAGGAATGGGATTGAACGCGTACTTCGCATTCACGGTGTGTCTCAAGATGGGTATCGACTGGAGGGTGGCGCTCGCAGCTGTGTTCGTGGAAGGTATCATTTTCATAATACTGACGATCACAGGTGCGAGAACGTTCGTGATAAAGGCGATACCCGCATCGGTGAAGCTCGCCACGGGTGCGGGTATAGGTCTGTTCATCGCATTCATAGGTTTGAAGAGTGCGGGTGTTGTGATCAGCGATCCTGCGACGTTCGTGAGCCTTGGACACATGAGCGATCCGAACGTTCTGGTTGCGATAATAGGCTTTTTCATCATCGCTGCTCTGTTCGCTATGAAAGTACCTGGTGCGATCATGATAGGTATCCTCGTGAGCACGTTCATCGGTGCGTTGCCCGCCTTCGGAGTGACGAAGTATCAAGGTATCGTTGGAAAGATCCCCAGCATCGATCCGACCTTCATGAAGATGGACTTCAACTTACAAGCTTTAGGCAGTGCGGCTTTCTGGATGGTCGTGTTCACGTTCTTCTTCGTCGATTTCTTCGACACCGTGGGGACTTTGACGGGTTTGGCGGAATCCACAGGTTTTGCGAAGAACGGTGAATTTCCGAGGGCTTCGAGGGCTTACCTCGCGGATGCCGTGGGAACTTCCGTCGGTGCGATGTTCGGTACCTCCACGGTCACCACTTACATAGAGAGCAGTGCGGGGATCGCGGAGGGTGGAAGAACGGGCCTGACGGCCGTCACGGTCGCTGTCTTGATGCTCCTCATGCTCTTTTTCTCACCCCTCGCGATGACGGTTCCCGCCGCGGCGACGGCGCCGGCGTTGGTGTTCGTCGGAGTGTTGATGATGAAGAGTTTGAAGAAAGTCAACTGGGACGACGTGACAGAATCGATCCCCGCGTTCATAACACTGCTCATGATGCCACTCACCTATTCCATCGCCAACGGTATAGCGCTCGGAATCGTGACTTATCCCATAGTCAAGCTCCTCTCTGGAAAAGGCAAACAGGTTCACTGGTTCACGTGGGTCCTTGCGATCCTCTTCGTCTTCTACTTGGTGTTTTTGAGAGAATGAAAGCGGGCCTGGCCCGCTTTCATTTGAGGGTGAGTTTTCTTTCTGGCTTTCCCGTCAGATAGGCTACAACCACTTCGTTGAGTTTGGGGTATCTTCCGACCTCGACATCCGTCTTCAAAAGCACCGACTGACCGACCAAACCGATCACTTCACCGGCTTGGAGAGTTTCTCCTTTTTCGACCAATCTGTGTTTTTCTTTCGCGCCGTCGATGGAATCTGTGTAGATCGTTCTGCCTTCCTTGATTATCGCTATGTGGGTTGCGTACTCTTCCAGTTCGAATATCTCGTGCGATGAGACCAAGACGGCCTTCCCATTTTCTGAATATTCCTTCAAGAGCGACATGACTTCCAGTCTCACCGTTGGATCGAGGTGCTGTGTCGGTTCGTCCAAAATGAGCAGATCGGCTTGACTGCATATGCACAAGCCAACCAAGAAGAGCGTTTTCATTCCGATCGAATAAGACTCCACCTTTTGTGAAAGATCGAAACCGTAGCGGGCCACGAAGTTCGAGAAGATCGATTCGTTCCAATTTGGATAGAAGCTAGACCACAGATGAACGTAATCCGCTGCGGTGAAGTTTCTAAAAGTGGTTCTCTCCTCGGGCACGACGGCTATCCTCTGCTTGACTTTGGGCGAAGACACGTACTGAAAACTTTCGTTGAAAAGACTGATCGTTCCACCATCTGGTCTGAGCACACCCGCGATGCACTTTATCGTCGTGGTCTTTCCCGCTCCGTTGGGTCCAACCAGAGCCAAAACGTTTCCAGGCTCGATGGAGAAAGACACATCGCTCAGCACCTGTTTACCTGAGAAATTCTTTCTCAACTGCTCCACTCTGATCATTTTTCCCCACCCCTCTGCGTGAAGAGCCTGTACGAAACATAGCTCAAGAAAACCGCGAAGATCGCTGAAAGGAGGATATTCTCTTGCCTCGTCGGGCTGATGAACCTGTAAGGGTTGAAGCTGGCGGACAATTTGGATGAACCGATCGAACTCACAACGAGATCGAAAAGGAGGAACAAGAACGCGGCACCGAACGGATCGAACCCAACACTCACCGCAGAAAGTACAACGCTCAAATAAGCCCACAGAAAGATCAGCGATCTGGCGAGCATCAACCAAGTTTCAACGCTCCTTTCGGCGAACGGAAGTCCTACGAAGAACGAAGCGAAGAGCAATAGGGTGAGAAAAGCGTATTCGAACAAGAAAATCTGTTTTCTCGTGAGGGGTAAGTACAAAAGAAGATCGATCCGCTTCTGCCTCACATCGGTGGCGATGGAAAAGATCATGAGGAAAAAGAATCCGAAAGCTTTGGCTGCAAAGTGGGGTATCATCGAAACCACGAAGAAGAACACCATGCTCGGGAATTTTTCGAGTAACTGCTTTCTCACGTACGCATCAAAACTTTTCATTCCTCCACACCTCCTCGACTAAGACCAAGGTCGTGTAAAGATCGAGCCCTTTCGATTTCAAGTTCTTCACCGTTTCCCTGATCAAGGTGATTATCTGCTCATCGATCGACAACTCTCGTGCCACGAAGTAACCGACGCCCTGTTCCGCCACGAGATAACCTTCGATCTTCAACCTGTCGAGCGCTTTCAAGATCGTGTTGATGTTCACATCGAAGATCGTTTCCAGTTCACGGACGGTTGGAAGCTGCTGGCCAGCCTTGAGGTTGCCGAGCAAGATCTCGGATTTGATCTGGTTGACTATTTGGAGATAGGCTGGAATTCCGCTGTGTTTATCGATCTTCCTGAGCATCTTCATCACTCGCTCAGCACTTTTATACTCGAGCTTTGAAGGTGCAACAAAGTTTTGGACACGTTCCGCACGGTGACCGTGCCGCCCGTGCCGTTGAAGACCAGCTTGAGAGGTTTGTTCCCCGTCACGTCTATCCTGCCGTTGATCCCCGTGCCGTTGATCAAGACCGACTCACAATCGTTCAACTCAGCTTTGAGAGAAATACCGGTCCCGTCGATCTTCATCTCGCTGAAACTGTACTTACCGTTCAGTTTGACACCGGTTCCGTCCACCCGCAACCTTTCGCCCGAGAAAGTGCCATCGATGTTCACACCCGTTCCGTCCACGAGCAAGCGCTTGCTTTCGATGTTCCCCTTCACATCGATGGCGACGGCTTTCATCTGCAACTCTTCGAGTGAACAATCACCGCTCAGAGAGATCGAAATTGCGCTGAGTTGGAGGACCTTCAAACCTTCCTTTCCAACCCGCACGATGTACTTCTCCAACCTTTTTCCACCGGTGAGTCTAAAACTGCTCTCTTCCGCACTGGTTTTGAGACCCTCTGGAAACTCCAAAGAATCACCCTCGACCAAGGAGATCTCGAGCGATCCATCCACTTCGATGGATACGAAGGGTCTAACTCGAATCCTCTCGGTCGGCTTTCTCTCAGACGTGACCGAAATGAAAGGCCAACCCGTCACGTTCTGCAACGTTTGTAAGATCAGGTTTGAATACAGATTCCCCGTCAACGGCAACAGAAAGATCAGAACGGACAGTGCGACGAAGCCCGCGATGCGTCTGACGTACGATTTCAGATACACAGCGATCACGATCACGCACGCCAAAGCAACGATGAATTTGAACGGTACGAAGGGTGTGAGCCAACCCACGAGTCCGAGGATGGCGACGATGAGAACGGCTCTGAGCAACTTGGATTCGAGTACGGGGTTCATGAGTTCACCTCCAAAGTTATAGTGTTCTATTTATATATAACACTATAACTATGACGTTGATATGTCTTTTCTGTTCCAACTGTGTCTCGAAGCTTCCCTGAAGATCTTGAACTGTCGAAAGCGGTGTGGTAATATAATAGGTGCCAACGTGCCGAGGTGGCGGAAATGGCAGACGCGCATGACTCAGGATCATGTGGGTTTCCACCCGTGCGGGTTCAAGTCCCGCCCTCGGCACCAGGAGGCCGGGTACACCGGCCTCAAATTTTGTTTGGAGGTTCGCCTTTGCAGAGAGTGGAGATATTCAGCTTACCCATCACCATAGGCAGCTTCGAACAGATATTCTCTCAGATCAAAAACAGAATCTTTCAACGCCAAAAGACGTTCGTTGTCACGGCCAACGCCACGATCGTCGTGAAGACTATAGAAGATCCAGAATACAGAAAGATAGTTCAGAGCGCCGATCTAATCTTACCAGATGGATTCGGCGTGGTGCTCGCGATAAAGAAGTTTCACAAGAAAAGTTCTGAACGCATCACCGGTATCGACATGTTGATCAAGTTGTGCGAGGTCGCCGCGAAAGACGGTCTGAAAGTGTTCCTACTCGGTGGCAGGCCAGAGGTGGTCGAGAGGGCGGCGAAGAATTTGGAGAAGACCTATGGCCAGATCATCGCAGGTTATCACCACGGATACTTCGATGGAGAAGGACCCGTAGAGTTGATCGAGTCTTCGAAGGCAGACCTCCTCTTCGTCGGTATGGGTGTTCCAAAACAGGAGGTATGGATAGGTAAGAACTTCGAAAAAGTTCCTGCGATCTTCGCGATGGGCGTGGGAGGGTCTTTCGACGTCATTTCGGGTTACAAAAAGAGGGCACCGAAACTCGTTCAAGACCTCAAGCTCGAATGGCTCTACAGGTTTCTACAATCACCGCTCCAGAAAAAGAACGTTCCAAAGGACGTAATCAAGCTGCTCTGGTACATCGTCAAGCCTCCGCACGGGCTTTGAGCGATAAGAGCATGGGAATACTTCCAAGTTGCAGCAACATCGACATCAGGACCACGACGATGAGAGATTTCTGATAGATCAAACCCATGGCGAAGCTCCCCGCGAACCAAGATAGACCGTAGATGGAGTTCAACAAACCGTACGCAAAGCCTCTCCTTTCCATAGGAACCATGTTGGCCACGACGGCTTTCATCACGGATTCCTGAGCCCCCATGCTGATTCCCCACAGGCTAGCTCCGAGCACAACAACCATCCTGCCATTCGCGATGAACACGAATGGGCTTGCAAACGCACCCAAAGCCGAAGAGATCACGAAGGCAGTGATTCCGATCCTGTCGTAAAGCCTACCGAAGACGATGGCAGAAATCGCATCCACACCCATCGCGACTGCGTACAGGATG
>CAYXCE010000089.1:0-6110 GCA_964463395.1 uncultured Pseudothermotoga sp. | reverse complement strand
CTGCCACCCCAACCTGTCCATCTGAGTTCGACGATCTGTGCGATCATGAGGACCGAGACCAATAACAGGACAACCATGAAGAATCTACGCATAGAAACACCTCCCCACATTTTGATGCATACTTGTCTAATAAGTAGACAAGTATGCAACCTTCAATTCTATTTTATTCTGTGAAAACTCTCTTTTTCTTGAGAAACGTAACACTTCCATGAAATTTTCCAAAGGGTTTGGATCATCTGGGCCATCTCTTCTCGAGGTCCAAAAGTTTTGGAAAAGCCGCGTGGGGCTCCGTCTGGTACCAGTAAGCCACCGAAGTGATGTCATCTGTCAACGGCTGGAAGGTCCCGTCTGGCCACCATCCGAGGGCCTGTATCGTGACTTTCAAACTCTCTTTGAAAAATATGGGGTCTGGTATGTGCCACCTGTACATCACGTGTTTCGGGATCTGCCCATCCTGTTTCACCCAGAGTGGGTATCCCAAAAAGGCTGTGGAGTAAGTTTTTCCGAAGCACCAAGCTCCTCCGAAGTAATCTTCGGTCCCGGTATAGCATATACTCGGATTCTCTTCACCATCTATGAAAAACTTGACCTCACCTTCTCCCCACCAGCCGTTCGAAAGCTGTTCCCAAGCTATGACGGTCCCAACGTACTTTCCTCTACCTCTCACGTTGTCCAAGATGACGTGTTGTGGATTCTCCCTGCTGGTCATACTCCTGCGCCACTGTGAATGAAAGTAGGCTATGTCACCTTCGAGTTTTTTCCTCACGAAGGAAATCTGGTAGAAAAAGTGGGGTATATCGATCTGACTTTGGTTTTCGATGGTTATCTTCGCTCTACTCTTGAAAGGCATGGGCCAGTACGAGTTGAATCCACCCGAGGGATTCACACAGATGGGCAAGGAATCAACCTCGAACCTCAAGCCGAAACAATTGACGAAGAAATCCCCAATTGGCACTTCCACTGATGGTGTGACTTCATCGTCCCAGTACATCCTCAGAACACAGACTCTGTAAGCTCTCTGGTCCAAGGTCATCCAGATGTACGTTATGACACCCGGTCCTTCGATATCGGCCAATGGAGTCTCTTGTCCGCCTTTGAGCGTTATGCAAGGCTTGACCTTCCAACCTTTTCCAAGTTTCCTTGCGGGATTGTCTGGACCGGGAATCTCGAGGGCACCTCTGTTCCTCTCTCCGGTGGGATTCTCAGCGGACACAGAAAAAGTCTCCACATCGGTGAGTTTGTAAAAATCACCAAGCATGAACCATCACCTCTCATAACCTGAAGAGAGTTTTATGCCCTGAAGCAGCCACTTTTGGGCCAGAAAATAGATCGCGATCAGAGGGATCGAAGAGAGCGTGGCGGCGGCGAGTTGGATGGGATAGTCTATGGTGTACTGAGTGCTGAACATCGCTATGCCGACTTCGATCATCCTCATCTCCTTGCTCCTGGTGACTATCAGAGGCCAGAGGAAAGATTTCCATGTACCTAGGAAGGTGAAAGTCGCCACCGTGGCGAGCACTGGCTTGCACAGAGGCAACACGATTCTCCAGAACACTGTGAACTCCGAGGCACCATCTATCCGTGCGGCATCTTCCAAGCTGTTCGGGAGCGTGAGCATGTACTGTCTCATCAAAAACATCCCCCATATGTTGCCAAGTGAAGGCACTATCAAGGCCATGTACGTGTCTATCCAACCGAGGCTGCGGAGGATTATGAAACCGGGTATGAGCGTCACAACTCCCGGTAGCATCATGAAAGCTATGAATATTTTGAAGATGAGATCTCTTCCGGGAAAATGGAGCCTCGAGAGTGCGTATCCTCCCATGGACACGATCACGAGTTGTCCCAGAACAACGGTGACGGCGACGAAAACTGTGTTGAAGATGTATCTACCCCACGGTTGGGATTTCCACATCTCCACATAGTTCTGAAACCTGGGGGTGGAAGGGAACAGTTTCGGCGGAAAACTGTATATCTCGAACTGGGCCATGAGGGAGGAAGAAACCATGACCATGTAGGGTAGAATCGTTGAAATCGCCAAGATTGCCAAGATGAGTATGGTAAAAAGGCTTGGAAAAATGTTCATCAATTTTCTTTTTTCTCTCATACCTCATCACCACTCACACGACAATATTTCAGAAATATTGTTTCCAGCTTTCTTTACCAAACAGCTTGAATTGAATGTAAGTCAAAACGACCAACACCAAGAATAGCATCCAAGACTGTGCGGCCGCATATCCCATCCTGAGTTCTATCCAGGCAGACTCCCATATATGGTAGAACACAACGTCTGTACTCCTCAAGGGCCCACCCTGAGTCAAGACGTAGATCGGAGTGAACACTTGGAACGAACCGATCACACTGGTAACGAGCACAAAAACGGTTGTCGGTTTCAAAAGTGGTATGGTTATGAAACGAAACTTCTGAAAGGTGTTTGCTCCATCTATGCTCGCCGCTTCGTAGAAAGCCTGGGGTATGCTCTGCAAACCTGCGAGGAAGATGATCATTTGGCTTCCCAAAGATTGCCAGATGGTCATCAACATTATAGCGATCAAAGCCGTGTTCGGGGAAGTCAACCACGGGATTTTCGGAACACCAAAGAAACCCAGCACGTAGTTCAATATGCCGAATTCTTTGTTCAATATCCACCTCCACACTATCGTGGTTGAGACACCCGCGGTCACGGCCGGTAAATAGTATATCGTGCGCAAGAGTGCCATACTCTTTGTTTGGCGATTGACCGCGATGGCCAGGAGCAGTGAGAGAAGCATGCTGATGGGAACCTGGAGGGAGAACACCACAGTGTTCTTCATGGCGTTCCAGAAGAGCTTGTCCTGAAAAAGTTCTCTGAAATTTTCAAATCCCACGAACGGTTTCGCAGGATCTATGACATTCCATCTGTGAAAAGCCAAGTAGAACGAGAAAGCGACAGGACCAGCCGCCCACCACAGAAGGTGTATGAGTGCCGGAGCGAGGAAGACATATCCGACCAACGTGGCTCTGAGGAATCGAGGCCGATCGGCGTTCTTAATCGAGAAACCGAGGACCACGATGAAGAGAACAGATAAGATGAGCACTATGATTCCCATGAATCTGATATTAACTGTGTTGTTGACAAGCGGTGTCTTCTCTTTCAGCAGAAAGAGAGTTTCATCTCCAAACTTCGAACTCAAGTAAGTGTGACGAACCCTGTTCACGTCAAGTTCTCCCAAGTCAACCGTGTTGAAATTACTCACGAATCTCCAGTTCGCCAACCTGTCAATCATGTTGCGCCTCAGTGTTGAGAAGGTCACCTTTTCGTTTCTGGTGAGTAAGATCTGAACGTTCAGTATTTTCTTCATTTCTTCAAAATGTGCCGTTTCCAACCAAACTTTTCCCCAATCTTCTAAAGCCTTGGCCGTCATCCCTACAATTTCCTCGTATTCATTTTTCAAAACCCCTGGTATTTGAAAGACGAATATGAACACGACAGAGAACAACAGTGGTAAAGAAAAGATGTACAAAACTCTTTTAACTTTCAACTTCTTCTTGATGGTGATCAAAGCCCCAATCATCAGAGCCGCGGAAGAAAATGCGAACAGAACAACGTTGATTATCAGACTTTTCAGAAAAATTCTTCGCACTTCTCCAATTTCAATAGAATTGACCAGAAATCCCTTGATCCCCCACTCTTCGAAATCGAAAACTGGCACAACGCTCATCAACAATTCTCTATCCTTCGTGATCTCCGTCTCAGGTCTCTGACTCCCTGTGGCCCTCCTCAGAAGATCGGAACCCACCTGAAAACCTTCTCCGAAAATTTTCCCGTCCTTCGATACGAAAAATACACTCCTATGGACCGTCTGGCCGATCCTGGTGAAAAAATCTTCAGGAAGCGTTTTTCCGGTGAGGACGATCAGCTCATCACCTTCGACGGTTTCGACCACCATACTCGTTCTGATTTGCACTTTGTCGCCCAGAGGATACAGATCCGAGAGGAACGTATGACCTTCCTCGTAGAGTACAGCTTGAACCAAGGCATCGTTATAGAAATCTTCTTTCGGTACATCTCCGAAACTCAAGATCGAATTTCCATCCACATCCATCCACAGGATAAACGAGCATCCCTCGCACATGCGATGGCTCAGAGTCTCGAGATTAGAAACAGAAATATCCTCTTTTTTCAAAAGATCAGAGACACCTTTTCCAAAACTGTAGAGTTGACTCTTCAAATGAAAAAGGCTCAATCTGGCGATCTCACTCTCTATGTCCCTTTTGTACTGAATGAACTTCGAATTGAAGTAAAGCATCGAAGAGACAAAGACTATCGCAACGAAAGATATCACGATCGAGATCACGTAAATCTTGATTCTTCTGTCCAATTTCTAACCCTCCAATTAAAAATGAGGAAAGGAGGGGTATGCCCCCTCCCCTCACTGCCATTCGCCCTTCTTTATGGCTTTGTCTATCTCTTCGGCTGCCCAGTCGAAAGCCTCTTTGACCGACATGCCCTTGATCAAAATCCGATCGACTGCCTCGGCCCAAACTCTTTCGAACAGAGGCCTGTAGTATTTAGTCTGAGATCCGACAGGAACTCTCGCGAAGTCAAGCATCCTTATAAAGGCCGCGTCCACTGGGTTCAACTTTGCCTGTTCTTCCGCCACTTTTTTGTTGGCAGATATCGCAAGACCACCTTTCAAACATCTTTCCCTCTGGGCATACTCGCTGGATAACCACGCCGCCAGCTCTACAGCTAACCTTTTGTCTGCAACGTTCGCCGGTACAGCCCAACCAGACGCGTAGGTGACTGTCACATTCTTGAATCCGGGCGCGTACGGAATTGGTGCGATCCCCACATCGAGGGGTGCTCCCTGTTCGATCTGTCTCTTGACACTCAACCAGAACCATCTTCCAGTGATGACCATGCCTATCCTACCAGTGAAGAAGAGCGAAGAGGCTCCACCGAGAGCGGCCGCTTCTTCCGGCGAGGGCGCATGTCCTTTCTTGAAAAGGTCCACGAAGAAACTGTAGGTTCTAACGTTGACTTCACTGTTCAAATATCCCGCGGTGGAAGTGAAATCAGGTGAGAACACTTCACCACCACCAGCCCAGAGGATCGGTACGGCAACTCCAACCCAGCTTGGGAAAGAAAAGGCCCAAACATCGATTTTTCCATCCCCATCAGTGTCCTTAGTTAACTTCGTGGCAACCTCTTCGAACTCTCTCCAAGTCCAACCACTCTCTGGAGGATAAGGCACACCGAATCTGTCGAAGAGCTTCTTGTTGTAGAACACACCCACCGGGCTCGTATCTTTGGGCAGGGCATATATGGCTCTACCTGATCTGAAGATGTTAACCAACACTTCAAAGTATTCGTTCAGGTTCGTCCCAGAAACGCCTTCCTCCGCGAGTCTCGACAGATAGGGTGCCAAGTTCAGGAGGAGTTTCTCCTCGGAATACCTCGGAACCATCTCGGCATCCAGGAGGAACACGTCAGGGGGAGTCCCAGCCGCTATGTCCGTCAAGATCTTCTGATAGTAGTTCTGTGGTATTGGTTCGTAAACCACTTCAACGTCGGGATTCCTTCTCATGAACTCCGCCAAGATCTTTTCGTCCAGCTCAGCTTCCAAAGCACCCGCCCAACTACAGACTCTGAGCTTCGTTTTGCTGAATCCCACAGTTAGAATCACAGCGATGAGTAAAACGATCAGTAACCTCTTCATACTTACACCTCCTCACTTTTAAGTGTGGTTGCCCCACCCTGGGGGTTATCAGAAAAGGAACATCTCGATCTCTCTCACTGAAGATGAATTGACGAAAGAACAGAACGATGTATCGTGAACCTCGAAATGTCCTTGGTCAATTAGTTGTCTACTCATTATACAAGTATGCAACCGTCAATTCGATTTTACACTAACTACATCCTTCGTGGCGGGTTCAAAGTAACAATTCCATGAATGTTTCCGACGAAATTTCCTCGTCAAAAACTTACAAGCACACTTCGAAAATCTATCGATCTCAGTGCGCCATGAGGGAATTTCAAATCAAAGTTGAGGATTCCATCGAGGACGAACTGTGGGAAATGGAATCACACATCGACCAACGCACCCAAAAATTGACTCTTGTACAGT
>CAYXCE010000088.1:0-6120 GCA_964463395.1 uncultured Pseudothermotoga sp. | reverse complement strand
TTCCAAGGGCTGCGAAACCGACCACAGTCATTATTCCACCAATCGTTGGCCCATTCAACTGGCTCTTGGTGAACAGAACGTATATCGTCGAGATCAGGCCAAGAAGTCCCATATTTATCAGTGTAAACGGTATACCTTCCAGAACAACAAAATCAGTGAGCAATTTTCCAGAATGCCTCAGCAGTTTCCCATAACCACGCCAACTCTTGCCGTTCAACAACCAACCACACAACCAAACGAAGAAAAAAAGCGGTATCAGGAACATCGACAAAACCAAATTGTTTCCGGAACTCCAGATCCTTTGAACTGGGATCTGAACGCCATATATCCTCAAGAAAGCCGCCGCTATGGTACCAACCAAGCCACACGTGAAACCTACGTTGTACAGATTGTAACCTTTATGCAGTGTCAGAAAATAACTTGCCATAGTTGGCAAAAAGAAACCAACCACAATACCAACACCGTAGGAAATTGTGAATCGCAATAAACGATCGTGTGGGAGTGAAAAAGCTGCAAAAGTGACTAAGGGAGATATTGCCGTTCCAAAGTAGGCAACATAAATGTACCTCTGAATTGGCTCTTTTTTGTAAAAGGAATAGATAAATACCCCAAGAAGAATGGGCCACACATTGAAGATATTTTTTCCGAAAAGTGCAAAACCACCCACAGTCAAAACGGAAGCATAAGAAAGTCCAGTGATCGGTACCTTCAAGAGCTGCAAGATCAATGTGAAGAGCAACATCAAGACACCCGAATTGAAGAAAGTCGCAGACAAACCACCAACCCGGATGTAATCAGTTAACAAATAGTCTGGTGTTCGAATTATTTCGAGTAAGTTTTGCAAGAAAGCCACAGGATGCCATAAACCTCCGGAAAAAAGCCCAAATAAGGTGAAAGAGAAACCAAAAAAATAAAGCATGACTACTTTGAGATCACCCTGAACCAAATTGAGAAATTTTTCCGAGAATGATCGAGAGATTTTGAAAAAAATGTGCATAGCCGATCTCTCCTTCTATCGATTCTCTGAGGTATAATTTACACGAATTGTCAAGAATTTTGGATATTCGTGCACTGTGATTATTTGTCGAGAACCATCCGTAATTTTTCCGTAATGTTCGGACGGTTAGAATTTTCATGAAACCCGTCATGAGTGGAGGAATACTATGGAACAAGAAAAAGTGAAAGATGTACTTGACCTGATCAAGGAAAAAGAAGAAGAAGTACAAAATGAAATTTTGAATGCTGAAGAGAGTGCCAAACGAGAGCTTCAAAAGCGATTGGAAGATCTCAGATCGCAGCTGGAACGAGAGAGGGAATCTCTTGAAAAATGGATAGATCATGCATTGAAAGAACGAAGAACAGAGATACATCTAAAAAGTCAAAAACTAGCTGAAGAGCACCAAAAACAATTGCAAGCATACAAACACAAGCTGCTTGAAAATGTTGAAAGAGCTGTTGAGTTTGCATTGAAGTCATTCACGAAAGAGTGAGTGAAAAGCTATGGCAGTGCTCAAGGTTGAGCGATTCTGGTTGATCGTCCCGAGGGAGGACGAACCTAGGCTCCTGGAGATCTTCAAACTCTTTCCCAGAATCCATTGGGAAAAGGCTTCCCACATTGAGAGCCAGTCCTCAAAGTATTCCTCGAAGTTGAACAAGATAGAAGAAACGTTCAAAATCACCTTAGAACTCTTCCCAATCAAAAAAAGTCTTTTGGAGAGCTTTTTCTCAGGCAGAGAAGAAGTTGATCAGCAGCGTTTTCATAATTTGCTAAACGAAATAAGTTGGAAGAAACTCTATCGTACTGCAAAGTGGGCAGAGCGAGCTCTTGAGAATTTGAAGAGGCGAAGAGAGAGAATTGAACAGCTCACATCTGAGGTGAGATTCTGGAACGAGCTCGATAGCAGTTTCAACTTTCCAAGACAATTCGAACGTTATCAGCTTTATTCGGGAACCTTAACGAAGAAGAATTTCGATGCCTTCTTAGAACAGGCAAAAGATTTACTAGAAGATGGTTGGGTTTGGTCCTCTCAAAGCAAAAAAGACGTCAAATGCATCATGGTGGTCAGAAAAGAAAATGTTGATAAGATTGAAAGAATCCTGCAGAGATTTGAGTTCGTTCCAAGAAGGATACCCTATCTGAAATCAACTCCCTCAGAATCAGTAAAGAGATTGGAGAAGACACTACAGGATATTGAAAGAATGAAAGGACAAGTTTTGCAAAAGGCATCAATACTCAAAGATAAAATTAAGAACTTACAGGCGTGGTATGACCATTTTCTCTCGAAATCCTTGGAAGAAAGAACCATCGAGTTTCAGCACAGGACACATTATTTTGTTGCTTACACAGGGTGGATACCAAAGATAGATAAGCGAGAATTTACCAACTTGCTGGAAAATAAATTCTCACAGTTCGGTTTCGAAAGTAGAGAGCCTTTGCCAAATGAAGATCCCCCGGTCATCCTGTATAACTCCCGATTTTTAAGGCCATTTGAGTTCTTGACAAAATTGTATGGTATGCCGAAATATGGTGGGATCGATCCCACCCCATATGTTGCTCCTTTTTATCTAATCTTCTTTGGTATATGCCTTGGTGATGTGGGATATGGTCTGATGCAACTCTTCCTTGTGAACTGGATAAAGAAGAGGTTCAAACCTGAAGGTGGTGCAAGGGAATTGCTTGATCTGCTGGGAATCCTTAGTTTTCCATCCATCTTGGTGGGTCTCTTGACGTGGAACTTTTTTGGTAGTCAACCATTCCTCGGACCAAACGGAAAATTTCTCGGGATCTTTCCCTTGGTGAACCCGACAGCAGAACTCATGAAAGCCTTGGCTATAGCTTTGTTTATAGGTATTTTTTCACAGATGTATGCCCTCGTGCTGAGGCTCGTGAGCGGTTTGAAGACAAGGGATTACAAAATGGCCATTTGTGATGGTTTGCTCTGGCTTTTGTTCTTAGCATCGATGCTGGGTTACTTCGGTTTACAGTTGTTAACAGGCAAGTCTCACCAGGCATTCTTGTATATATTGCTCGTGTCCGCAGCTGGTCTGATTCTCACGCAAGGTCGAGATAAAAAGAACTTTTTCTCAAGGATCGTCGTGGGCATAATAAGCTTATATGGTATTGTTGGAGCTTATGGAATCTCATCATTCGTAGGTGATGTACTTTCGTACTCGAGGTTGTTCGCTCTAAACTTGGTCGGCAGCGTATTTGGCTCGGTCATAACACAACTTGCTCAAATGGTGAAGGGATTACCAGTGCTTGGGTGGGTGATGTTCGCACTCATATGGGTTGGTGGGCAGCTGCTCAACTACGTGCTCAGCGCGCTGTCTGCATTTGTACATTCAACAAGGTTGCAGTTCTTGGAGATGTTTGGCAAGTTCTATAACGCAGGTGGACGGCGTTTCACGCAGTACACCCTTGAAGGCAAATACTTCAGAGTGAGAAGATAGAAGAGGAGGTAGATAAGATGCTTGGATTAGCTATCGCTTTGATTGGTGCTGCACTTGGAGCTGCTTTTGGTGCAATAGGATCTGCCAAGGGCGTCGGAATGGCAGGTGAAGCAGCTGCAGGAGTCTTGGCGGAAAAGCCCGAGCTATTTGGAACGGTTTTGATACTCCAAGCCCTTCCTGGAACCCAAGGTTTCTATGGCTTCATTGGTGCTTTCTTGATACTCCTCAGACTCGGCATACTTGGTGGTACTTTCCCAGAATTAACTATTGCGCAAGGTTTGACTGTTTTTGCCGTCAGCGTACCGCTCATTTTCGGTTTGTTCGTAAGCGCTATTTGGCAGGGGAAAGCAAGTGTAGCTGCACTACAGATGATTGCTCAAAAGCCACAGACAACCGGACAAGCGATCATAATTCCCGCACTCGTTGAGACATACGCTATCCTCTCTTTAATAACATCCATAATCCTGTTGTTCTTCGGAGTGAAGCTCTGATGTCCCTACAGAAAATCCTCGAAAGGCTCGAACACGAAAAAATAGAACGGATAAAAAAAATAGAAGAAGAATACGAGAAAAAATTTCAAGAGCTTGCACGAGCAGAAAAGGAGAAATTTAACTCCTGGAAGGAAGAAAAAATCAAGAAATTTGAGCAAACAATGGCTGCTGAGGAATACGCAGTTCTTTCGAAGGAGAGATTACTCTTTAAAAATGAATTGACCAGAATTGAAAATGAAGTTTTGGAAATCGTTAAGCAAAAGCTTCTCGAAGCCATACTGAATCTTCCAGAAAATGTTTATACATCCACATGGGAGAAATTGATTGAGAAAGAAAATCTTTTGGAAGCAAAGTTGATTCTAGCCAAAGGCGAATCGAAGCTAGACCTTGAAAAACTCAAGAAAAAATACAAGCTTTCTGTTGCTGAAGAGAGAGTTGAAGGCAGAGGAGGGTTCGTAGCTGAGAAAGGTCAGTTCCTGATAGATTTAACTCTCGACACACTCGTCAAAGAGTTGATTGAGAATAATTTATCCCAAATTGCCCGAATACTGCGCGGTGAGGAATGATGTACGAAAAGTATTTGTTTTCATCGACAAACTTGAAGGCTAAAGCAACCAAATTCATTGACAAAGCGCAGTGGCAGTGGTTGAGTGATGCAAGCTATGAAGATTGTATCGATTGGTTGAAAACCACTTGGTACAAACCAATTGTGGACCAACCCATAGAACCAGCTTTCTACAGCATCTTGCTGGACGATTTGAAATTTCTCTCAAAAAATTTGAGCGAGGGATACCTCAAAATTCTCGTTTGGGATAGTTGGTTTCATGCTCAACGATACAAACACGGCGATCTGGTAAATCCTCTGGTAGATTTCGCAGAACGTATGGAATGGAAATTCGAGGTTCAAACGCTCAAAGCACTGGAACAAATATGGTTGTCAAAACCGCAAGAACCAAATTTAAAGGTCGATCTTCTCAATTTGAATGTATCCTTCGAATACGAAAAATTTCTTAAAAGTGAGAATATCAAATCTTTCTGGAATTTGAGAAATCAACTGTTTTTGATAAAGGTTTTGCTGAGGTGTAGAAATTTGAACTTGTCCTGTAGTGAGCTTGGAAAATTCCAGAGCCTGAAGGTGAAGGATCTACTTGAAAAACCATTTGATGATTGGTATAACTTGGTTCCATCACACCTCAGAGATCCTGTTCGATCAATGGTTGCGGGAAAAGACGCCGATCTGGTTATCAAGTTGGAACTTTATAGATATGCAGAAATTAACTTCAAGAGGATAGTGAGCGGACCCGAAGTCCTGGTGTACTATTTTTATCAGAAATTGTGGGAACTGGAAGATTTGATAACTTTACTTGAATGCAAGAAAAACAATGTACCGAGGTTCGTTTGGCAAGAAAGGATGATGAAACTCAATGCTTGAAAATAGCATGGCTGCTATAGGTCCAGAGAAGCTAATAAGCATATTTTCCCTGTTCGGGGTAAGAATTTATCCAGCTTCAAGCGCAAAAGAAGCCTACGATGTCTTTTTGAAAATCCAAAGCCAATACCCACTGATCATCGTTCTTGAAAGCGTATCGGACAGGATCTTGGAGAGTGTGAAAGAAAGATTACCACTAGTGTTACCCGATACATTCTGTTATGAAAAGAAAAGTGAAAAGGCTTTAAGAAAGCTGTTTGAAAAGATACTCGGAGTGGACTTGCTTGCTGAAGGAGAGGGATACTATGGAAGGTAAGATCATCCGAGTCGCCGGTCCCCTCGTGGTAGCGAAAGGACTTCAGAATGTCAAGATGTACGAAATGGTTAGAGTTGGAGAGCTGAAACTGTTTGGCGAAATAATAGGCTTAGATAAAGACATAGCATACATTCAAGTTTACGAGGAAACACAAGGGATTGGACCAGGTGAACCTGTGTACGCTCTGGGAGAACCGCTCAGTGTTGAACTCGGACCTGGTATAGTCGGGCAAATATACGATGGGATTCAACGTCCTTTGAACAAGTTGGCGGAGCAAGCTGGTGATTTCCTCAGCAGAGGCTTGTCTTTACCAGCGCTGGATAGATCCATCAAATGGGATTTCGAAGCTTTGGTCAAACCAGATGACGAAGTTGTCGGCGGTGATGTGCTTGGTGTTGTTCAGGAAACATCTGCTCTTCAACACAGGATACTGG
>CAYXCE010000087.1:0-6196 GCA_964463395.1 uncultured Pseudothermotoga sp. | reverse complement strand
GGTGGATATCCCGCCGGCACCGAGAGGTGTACCACAGATAGAAGTCACGTTCGACATAGACAGCGATGGTATAGTGCACGTTTCAGCTAAAGACCTCGCATCCAACAAGGAACAGTCCATGGTCGTGACAGGCAGACACAAACTGAGGGAAGATGAGATCAGAAAGATGATCGAAGAAGCACATAAGTACGAAGAACAGGACAGGAGAAAAAGAGAGGAAGTCGAACTCAAGAACAGGGCAGACGATCTCGCTTACAGTGTGAGCAAAACACTCAGAGAACATGGTGCCAAACTACCACAAGATTTGAAAGACAGGCTTGAAAATCTCGTCAAGGATCTAAGGGAAGCTATCAATCGTGACGACATAGCTAGAGTCAAAATTCTCTTTGACGATCTCCAGCGTGAAAGCATGAAGATAGGCCAGTACCTGTACGAAAGCGTGCGCAAAGAACAACCTGGTGCACAATGAAAAAATTCGATAAAACTCTGACTTGTGGAAGGAGGGATGTGTATGTTACTCGAAAGGCGTGAAGATTTCTTCAGACCCTTCAGGGAGCTGCAAAGGGAGATCGACAGACTCTTTGAAGACTTCTTCACACCAGTCTCCAGGAGAAGACTCGAGGTTTACACCTTCACACCAGATATTGATGCATACGAAACAGACAAAGAGATAGTCATTGAGGCCGAGGTCCCAGGAATGGACAGGAAAGACATCACGGTGAAGGTCGAAGACAACATTCTGAAGATCTCCGGTGAGAAGAAGCTCGAGCGCGAGAAGAAAGATAGGAATTACAGGGTCTACGAAAGATCCTATGGCAAATTCGAAAGATGTCTCGCCCTGCCAGACTATGCAGATGCAGAAAAGATCAAGGCAAAGTATGAAAATGGAGTCCTGACCATCACGATACCAAAACGGGAGGAGAAGAAGGTTAAGGTCGTCGACGTCGAAGTGGAATGAATTAGAAGGGGCGGAAAACCGCCCCTTCATTTTCGAGAGAGTGAGGTGAAACGATGATAGATTTTAAGGATTACACAGAGAGCGCACAGAGAGTACTTGGGACAGTGCAGGACATATTGAACAGGTACTCTCAAAACCAAATGTCTTCTGAACATATATTGCTCGCCATACTCGAAGATGGCGAAAATGCTGCCGTGGACATCTTGAGAAAAATAGGTGTTAACATAGATGCTCTTCGCGATGAAACCACCTCTTTTGTGAGCAAATATGGCATGCGCTCGCAAAATCCGCACGGACAGCTTTCGCAGATCTATATCACTCCAGATGCAAGACACGTTTTGGAAGAAGCGAAGAGAGAAGCTCGCAGAATGGGCGATGAAAAAGTTGGCACTGATCATCTCTTACTCGGAATGATACTCTCGCCGAGTTCCATGACGTACAGACTCTTGACCCGATACGGTGTGACACCTGACAAAGTTTACGAAGCCATAAGGGATCTGAGAACGAGTGGCAAAACTGCGGAAGACGAGAACGTGGATGTTCTTTTCAAATTCACTGAAGACCTCACGCGCATGGCCAAGGAAGGAAAACTTCTCCCCGTGGTAGGAAGAGAAAAAGAAATTCTCAGAGTGATACAAATCCTTGGAAGAAAATTCAAGAACAACCCGGTTCTCATAGGCGATCCAGGTGTCGGGAAGACGGCAATCGTTGAAGGGCTTGCACAGAGGATAGTTAAAGGGGATGTACCAGACTTTTTGAAAAATAAAAAGATCCTCAAGCTCGATATGGGAAGGATCATCGCTGGTACGAAATTCCGCGGAGAATTTGAAGAAAGGATGAAGAAGCTCATCGATGCTCTAAAAAAGAATGCTTCGCAGTATATCCTTTTCATTGACGAACTGCACACAGTTGTGGGTGCGGGAGCTGCAGAAGGTGCTGTGGATGCAGCAAATCTGCTCAAGCCGGAGCTAGCACGTGGTGAAATGCAGGTGATAGGTGCCACGACGATCAACGAGTATCGAAAATACGTTGAGAAAGACAAAGCACTTGCACGCAGATTCCAACCTGTCATGGTGAGTGAACCGAATGTTGAGGAAACGATAGAGATTTTGAAAGGTATAAGAAAAGAGTTCGAGAAACATCATGGTGTAACGATAACGGATGAGGCGCTCATCGCTGCTTCACGACTCGGTGCAAGGTACATCACCGATAGATTCTTACCGGACAAAGCGATCGATTTGATTGATGAAGCCGCATCGGCGAAGAGGTTATCGATGGACGGCAAGATCGTTGATGAAAATGACATAGCAAAGATAGTCGAATCTTGGACTGGTATACCGGTTTCGAAAATGATGGAATCTGAACGAGAAAAACTCACGCATTTGGAAGAATTGTTACACAAGAGAATTGTTGATCAAGATGATGCCGTGCTGACAGTTGCCAGAACGATCAGAAAAGCTCGTGCGGGTTTGAAGGATCCGAGGAGACCATCCGGAGTATTTCTGTTCTTAGGACCAACGGGTGTGGGGAAGACGGAATTAGCCAAAGCTCTCGCAGAAGTGTTGTTTGGTACAGAGGACGCTCTCATCAGGATTGACATGAGTGAGTACACGGAGAAACACTCCGTCAGTAGACTGATCGGCGCGCCACCAGGGTACGTTGGCTATGAAGAGGGAGGTCAACTCACCGAAGCTGTGCGTAGAAGGCCTTACAGTGTTATTCTACTCGACGAGATAGAGAAGGCGCATCAGGAAGTTTTCAATGTGCTCTTACAGGTCTTCGACGATGGGAGACTCACAGATGGCAAAGGTAACACAGTGGATTTCAGGAACGCGATCATCATAATGACCAGCAACATAGCGAGTCAACAGATCTTGGACGCTCTTGAAGAAGGTATCACAGACTTGACACCGTTGATAGAGGAGGAGATGAGGAAACACTTCAAGCCTGAGTTCATAAATAGAATAGATGCAGCGATAATCTTCAAACCGCTCAGCTTAGAGCATATGAAAAAAATTGTGGAATTACAGCTCAAAAGAGTTGAGGAAAGGATCAGGGAACAGAAGAGAAATATCGTGTTCACCGATGCGGCTAAAGAATACCTCGCCAATAGGGGTTACTTACCAGCCATGGGTGCGAGGCCTTTGAGAAGGATCATAGAAAACGAAGTAGAAACAATCCTTGCGGACAAAATCATATCTGGAGAGTTCGCAGAGGGTGAAACAATAACAGTTGATGCTGACGAATTTGGTCTTATTTTCGAAAAATGAGGGGTGATCACCCCTCATTTGATTTGTTTTACAGAATTTCTTTCAACGAAATGAGCTTTCAAAATGGTTTTACTTGGTTTTGAACCATGCAATAAAAGATCCACCATCATAGTTGCTGCGATTAAGCCCATCTGTTCAGGTTCCTGGGCGACACATGTGATGGGAGGATCGAATATCTCATTCCAATAGGAGTCATCGAACGAAACGATGGAGATATCCTCTGGTACTTTCATGTTCAATTCTTTGAGAGCTTTCATCACGCCCAGCATCATGAGGTTGTTGCAAACTATCAATGCCGTTGGTTTGTCTTCCATTTGGAAGAGCCTTTTTGCTACTTGATACGCACCTTCTTGAGTGGAACCACCATCGAGGATCCACTTTTCCTTCACTAAAACTCCAAGTTCATCGCAAGTTTTTAACGCACCAGAAAGTCTCATCTTACCAGTGTAGGAGCGCGATCTGAGTGTTACAATGCCAACCTTCCTATGGCCTTTTTCGTAAACGTAATGTATGAGCTCAGCGATGCCACCTTCATTGTCCGTTATCACGTAACTTGCTTCGAGACCTGGCACGATCCTGTCGAAAAAGACTAAAGGAACACCAGACTCGGCAATCTTTTTGTAGATCGACCTATTTCCACCAGAATCCACGGGTGCAGCCAAGATGCCTTCAACCCGCTGGCTTAGAAGTGTGCGGAGATTTTCTTCCTCCTTCTCCACATTTTCATCTGTTGAGCAGAGCAGGACGTGATAACCTAGAGGGTAGAATACTCTCTCCATTCCACGCAATATTTGCGCAAAGAACGGATTAGCTATATCCGGTATGAGAACTCCCACAATTTTCGTTTTACCTTTCCTCAATCCCACAGCTGCTAAATCTGGAAGATACCCCTTCTTTTTCGCAAATTCTATGATCTTCTTACGCAACTCTTCGCTTACCCCAGGTTTACCGTTCAAAGCTCTTGAAATAGTGGAAACGTTGACACCGAGTTCCGCTGCTATTTGTTTGAGAGTTATCTTCAAGACACCTCTCACCCCTGCATTTGCGTTCAAATTTATTTTATATCAAAGTTCAGCATAAAACTGGACGTTATTTTTTGACCAGAGAGGGCAAACTCGAATTTGTAGTGTTTTGCAAAGCGCAGGAGTGAAAAAGAGAGATATCACAAGAATAAGGCAATAAAACCAAATCTCTCGGCACTTTTCGTCTCGAAAAAGGGGTTTTTAGGCTCTTGACTTCCCTGATGTTGATAGAAGTATAATAATTTGCTGGAAAAAATTCATATTGTCTGTAGATTTTATGTCATCTATTTCTCATGAAGGGGGGACCGTTGTGAGGAAGGTTTTGTTCATCGTTTTTGTACTATCTTTCGTGGCGATGAGTCTCGCTTGGACTGCTTATGCGACACCCGAAGATTATCGCAAAGTGACTGGCAAAGAAATCACGAAGTACAGTGAATCACCCTTGCTCGCGGAGCTTGTAAAACAAGGAAAGTTGCCACCCGTTGAACAGAGATTACCCGAAGAACCGCTCGTGATTGCACCTGAGGAGGAGATAGGGCAGTACGGCGGCACTTGGAGGAGAGCTTGGAAGGGCCTTGCGGACAGATGGGGTCTTTACAGATTGATGGCGGCCCATTTTGTCTTCTGGGACAAGGAAGGTGGAGAGTTCTTACCCGGCATAGCCAAGAAATGGGACATACTTGAAGGCGGTAAAATCTATATCTTCTATCTCAGAAAAGGAATGAAGTGGTCCGATGGCCATCCTTTCACCGCAGACGACATTCTATTTTTTGTGGAAAAAATAGTCGGCAACAATGATATCACACCATCCAAACCAACGTGGTACAGGATAGGAGGTCAACCTGTCAAGGTGAGTAAGCTCGATGACTACACTGTAAAGTTCGAGTTTGCCCAGCCTTATCCTCTATTCATGATGGAACTTGCGAGGGGGACATTCTGTGCACCGAAGCATTATTTGTCACAGTTCCATCCCGACTTCACCCCGATGACCGAAATCGAAAAGAAAATGGTTCCAGGTACGCACAAAACATGGGTTGACCTTTTCAACGATAGGAATGACTTTTTGAAGAATCCCGAACTCCCGACGATATTAACTTGGAAACCCGTCAATGATCCTTCTAGTCAATTCTTCATTTTGGAAAGAAATCCGTACTTTTGGGCGGTTGACATCGCTGGAAATCAACTGCCGTATATAGATTACATAAGAAACGAGTACATAACCGACAACGAAGTCATCTTACTCAAAGCGATATCTGGTGAACTGGACTTCCAATGGAGACATATAGGTTTGCTCGGAGCTGGGTTAGCGAACTATCCTATTCTGAAAGAGAACGAGAAGAGGGGCGATTACAGAGTTCTTCTTTGGTCGAATGCCAACGGTTCTGTGAGTCAATTAATGTTGAACGTTTCTGATCCACAAGATCCGGAGCTTGGGAAAGTTTTCAACGACGTCAGATTCAGAAGAGCGCTCTCACTCGCAATCGACAGAGAGGAGATCAATGAGATATTCTACAATGGCCTTGCAGAGCCAAGACAGGCCTCCTTCGTCAGTGGCTCCGCATACTTTGACCCAGAATGGGAGAAAGCTTATGCGGAGTATAACCCAGAACGTGCAAACAAGCTGCTTGACGAAATGGGCCTCAAATGGGATGCAAAGCGTGAGTATCGCTTGTTGCCAGATGGCAGACCTCTCAGATTCACAATTCAAGTGGTTGGTCAACCACACGTGGACATCTGGACCAATGTCAAGGAACATTGGAAGAAAATTGGTGTTTGGGTCGAGATAGAAAATTTGGAAAGATCACTTTATGAAAGCAGATTGAGTGCACATTATTTCGATGCACAAGTTTGGTTGCTCGATAGGGCGGCTCAACCACTCGCCGATCCCATGATGATCATTCCAGGTGGTTCACAATATGCGACCTCTTGGTATATAGGCTGGATGG
>CAYXCE010000086.1:0-6276 GCA_964463395.1 uncultured Pseudothermotoga sp. | reverse complement strand
CCCCACGCTCGCGTCCAAAATTCTGTTAACGGTGTTTTCCGGATATTGCAAAAAGGTTTCCTCATTTGGTACTATATCAAATGAATCATATGTCAGATTGATGAGTGATTCACCTTACGGCAAGGAGTGACGAAGATGATCGACCATGTAGGCATCGTTGGCATGGGAACGTATCTTCCCAAGAAATATCTGACAGCCAGAGATCTGTCCCAACTCACGGGTATAGATGAAAAAGTGATCGCGGAGAAGTTCGGCGTGAAAGGCAAGTACGTACCGACCGAAGTCGAAACGACGAGTTACATGGGGATCATGGCCGCGAAAGAAGCTCTGAGGGCCGCACGGATCGATCCGAACGACATCGACGTTGTCATATGGAACGGTGCTCAACACAAAGATTATCCATGCTGGCTCGCTTGCACCAAGGTGGCACACGAAATCGGTGCGAACAGAGCTTGGGCATTCGATATGGAAGCCATGTGCGGTTCGATGATCGTCGGACTCCAAGTCGCGAGGTCCTTGATGCTCGCCGAGAAGAACGTGAACACGGTCTTGTTGGTGAGCGGTTATCGTAACGTAGATCTGGTGAACTATGCTTACAAACCGACCTCTTTCATGTTCGATATAGGTGCGAGCGGTGCCGCGGTGGTGTTGAAGAAAAATTGTGGTGAAAACGTTCTGCTCGGTGTGTCGAGTATAGTGGATGGTTCCTTCGCAGAAGACTGCATTGTGCCGGTGGGAGGGACGAAAAGATGGCCCATGAAACCGGAGGAACTCACGGAATATTATTTTCATCTCACTGATCCTGAATCTTTCAAGGATAGACTCAGTGCCGTCACACTCAAGAACTTTTATTTTGTCATAGACGACGCGTTGAGAAAGAGCGGTTTTTCTCGAAAAGACATCTCTTATCTGGCGATCCTTCACTTCAAACGTTCCGCACACTTCGAAGTGCTCGCCGAATTGGGACTGAGAGAGGATCAATCGCTCTACCTTGAAGAGTACGGTCACATGGGACAGAACGATCAAGTTTTTTCCATGATGGAAGGTCTGAAGAGAGGGAGGATAAAGGATGGAGACGTGGTCGTGCTCGTCGGTGCGGGTGTCGGCTGGACCTGGAACGCCGCGGTGGTCAGGTGGGGAAGCATCAGAGAACCAATAACTTGGTGAGGGGGGAACGTTCGTGGAGTGGAAGGAAATATATGCAAGGAAGCTCGTCGATATCGACGACGTTTTGAATCTGGTTCAATCCAACCAGACTATAGTCGTGGGCATGACACCCATGGAACCGAAAGTTTTCCTTCGAAATTTACACAGGATAGCGAACAGAGTCGAGAACGTCACGGTGTTCACGTGTTTGAACACGGAGAGCTATCCTTTTTACATGAGTCAAGAATACAGTAAGAGCTTTCAGAACGCGTCTTGGTACTTCGGGGGCTCGAACAGAGAGGCTGTGAAAAACAACTACGGTACCGTGACGTACGTTCCGAACAACCTCCATCAAGCCGGTACGAACCTCATGGACAGCAGAGAGATCGACCTCTTCGTTGGCGTCGCCTCCCCGATGGACAAGAATGGATTCTTCACGCTGTCGGCCTCCATCGTCTATGAGAAGGACGTCCTCGAGAAAGCGAAGAAAGTGGTGTTCGAAGTCAATCCTAAGGCGCCTCGAACCCACGGTGATACCCAAGTACACGTGAGCGAAGTGGATTACATCCTCGAGGTCGATTACGATCTACCGGAGGTTGAACTCGTTGAACCCACGGAAGTGGAAGCAAAAATTGCAGAGCACGTGAGCCAACTCATCGAGGATGGTTCCACGATCCAAATCGGTATCGGTGGCATACCCAACGCCGTGGCAAAACTGCTTTCGAGCAAAAAAGATCTCGGCGTTCACACGGAGATGTTGACCGAGTCTATGATAGATCTCTTCGAAATGGGGGTGATAACGAACAAGAGAAAGACTCTGTGGAATGGAAAATTCGTCTGCACGTTCGCCTTCGGCACCAAGAGACTCTACAACTTTGTAGATGACAATCCTTCCATCATGTTCTTGCGCGGTAGATACGTGAACGATCCGTACGTGATCGCACAGAACGAAAAGATGGTGAGTATCAACACGGCGCTCATGGTTGACCTGACAGGAAACGTGTGTTCCGAAGCTCTCGGGACACAACATTACAGCGGTACAGGGGGTCAACTCGATACCCACCGAGGAGCGGTGAAGAGTAGAGGCGGTAAAGGTATCATCGCGTTGAGGTCCACCGCTAAGAACGGAACAGTTTCCACCATAGTACCTCTGTTACCACAGGGTTCCCCCATCACGGTCCCAAGGCAGGAACTCGATTATGTCGTCACCGAATGGGGTGTGGCACACGTGAGGGGAAAGACCGTCAGAGAGAGGACCTTGGCCTTGATTTCTATAGCGCATCCAGATTTCAAAAACATGCTCATCTCTGAAGCCAAGAAGTTGAGTCTAATCTGAAGAGAGGGGTGATCTGATGAGAAGGTTCCTGGTGGTCCTGATCGCATTGCTCGCTTTAGTAACCATCGCAAAAACGATCAAGATCGGTGCGATTTTACCATTGTCCGACATCACGGGAAGACAAGCAGCGAACGCCATGAGGCTCGCGGTCAAAGAGATCAACGAAGCTGGTGGAGTACTCGGTATGCAAGTTGAACTGTTCATCATGGACGATGAAATGAAGCCAGAAAAGGGTGCCGCAACAGTTGATAGACTCGCAACCGTAGAAAAGGTAGATTTCTTTGTAGGCGGTATGTCGAGCAGTGTACATCTGGCGCAGATACCCATTCTGAAGAAGTATCAGAAGATCACCGTGTGGATAGGCGCAGCATCTTACAGATGTGAGGAGGCTATAGGTCCGGATGCCGATTGGTATTTCCATCTGCATCCTTGGGACTATCTACAGGGAGAAAGTTACGCACACGGCTGGCGGGCGATAACACAGAAATATCCACAGGTGAAGATCGAGAAGATCTTCTTGGCTTATGAAGAAGGAGCCTTCGGTACCAGCTCGTTCAAATCTTACCAAGACGAGTTCGAACTCGCAAAGAAAGGCACGGGAGTCTGGGCAGGTTTGATGAAAGATCTGAAGGGAGCACCGTTCAAGAGTGCGGCATTGGGGGGAGGCGACTACAGGGCGGTGTTGTTGCAGGCGAAACAGTACGATCCTGATCTGTTCATATGGGCTGGTTACGATGCGGACGCCATACCCATACTCGTTCAAGCGAAAGAAATAGGCTTCGCACCAAAACTGTTCGTCGGCGCACCTCCGGGATGGCCTGCCGATTTCGGGAAGAACCCGCTTTCACACGGCGTTGTTCTGTACGGTATGTGGGCTCCGGCGTTGAAAGAAGTCAGCCCAATAGCCAAACACTTCTGGGATGCTTACGTGAAGGAGTTCAACGAAGAACCAGCGACGTATTTCGCACCACTCGGATACACCAACATCATGTTCCTCATCGAGGGTATAAAGAAGGCTGGCTCGCTCGACAAGGAGGCCATAATCAAAGCCCTCAGAGAGGTCGAGTACGATTCACCTGTTGGAGGCGTACTGAAGATCTCCCCGAGCAGGATCATAAAGAACCAAGGTTTCAGAGCCCAAAAGATTTTGCAGTGGCAGAACGGGGTTCAGCACGTCATCTGGCCTTTCGAGTACGCCACCGCCGAGTTGATATATCCGTTCCCAGGCTGGCAAGGCAGATAAATTGTGGGCTGGGCCGTGTGCCCAGCCTTCTTTGAGATCTCGGGAGAGGTGAAGAGTGTGAAAAAGAACGTTGTCGGGTACATCGCCTTGGCCATCGTTTTGCTGATCGTGGCTCTGATTAGGCCTTATGCTTTCTTTTATGGTCTTCAGAGAGGCAGTCTGTACGGCATGATAGCGTTACCACTCGCGCTCATACTCGGCATCGTTGGCCTTTTGAATCTCGCACACGGGGAGTTTTTGACTCTTTCGTTGTACCTCACCTACTTCATGTTCGACAGGTTCAGGACTGACCCGCTCGTCTCGGCGCTCGTAGCTGTACCATTCCTTTTGGCGTTTGGATTCGTTGTGTACAAACTGATCATAGAAAAGTCGTTGAAAACTCACCATCTAAATCTTCTCCTCCTGACCTTCGGCGTTTCGATAGTCTTGGTCGAAACGTTCAACATCGTATGGACTTCCAGACCGAGGAACATATACGTACCCTACGCAACGACTTCCGTCAACATCTTTGGCGTACGCGTCGGTGGGTATGAATTTCTCTACACGTTGATGGCTATAATCGTTCTCGCCGGATTGCTGTTGTTCCTCAAAAAAACTCGTCTTGGACAGGCAACCTATGCGGTGGGACAGAACCCCAAGGGAGCCGCACTCGTTGGTATAAATGTGAAGTTGGTTTATGCTTTCGTTTTCAGCCTAGCTGCCGGTTTGGTGGCGCTGGCCGGATCAATGCTTGCAGTGAGAAGCTCAATTTTTCCACACGTTGGTGGCCCGTTCACGATGAAATCTTTCAGTTTGACTGCCATGGCCGGCTTGGGTAACCTCCCAGGTATAGTGTTGGCAGGCATCGTGCTGGCGGTTGCTGAAGAATTCGTGAAGTCCATACCGGGATACACAGGTTGGGCAGACCTCGTGTTCTTCATGGTGCTCATATTGGCCATCGTACTCAGAGGTTTCAGGAGGCGAGAAGGATGAAATACTTCATCATATTAGGCATATGCGTCTTGTCTTTTTTGGTACCATTCCTCGCGGGGGCTTACCTCGTGCACGTTCTCACTTCTATCATGATTTTCTTATCTCTGGGTCTGAGTTGGGATATGATGCTACGAACGGGGCAACTTTCCTTCGGCATTGCGGGGTTCTTTGGGCTCGGTGCCTACGCTTCGATCATAGCGGTCGACGATTTCTCGGTGCATCCTTTACTGAGCATCCTGGTGGCGGCAGCCTTCTCCGCACTAGTCGCGTTGGGCCTCGGGTGGATCGTCCTCAGATTACGAGAGATATACTTCGCTATAACCACTCTGGCACTTTCGAGCGTGTTCATGATCTTCGCGAGGAATCTGAGTAACATAACGGGTGGTTCTGCGGGCAAAGTCTTGTACCAGTCCATCTTCAATGGGGATCCGATCAAGATTTATTGGTTGGTTCTTTCGGTGACCCTCTTCGTGGTTTTCATCTCCGAATTGTTCGAAAGAACGAGGATAAGATTCGCGATCAGTTCCATACGCAACGATGAGATCACGGCGAAGTGCAGCGGTGTGAACATATTCAAGTATTTACTATTCGTCTTCATACTCACATCCGCTATACAAGGCGCCATGGGTGCTCTGTACGCTCAGCAGTACGCTTTCGTTGAACCCGAAAGCACCTTTTCCGCAAACTTCCTCTTGCTTCCCATGTCCATGGCTTTAGTGGGTGGGATATATTCGACCGTTGGCCCCATAATAGGTGCCTTGACACTGGGTTTGGCCTCAGAGTATCTAAAGCTCGTGATGCCCTACGGTCATTTGGTGATTTACGGTTTGATACTCATCATCACCATCATGTTCATGCCCAAAGGTATTTATGGAACCTTGGTTTCCAGGTTCAAAACGAACCAATAGGAGGTTCTGTTCCATGTTGTTGAAGACGGAGAATCTGACCAAGAGATTCGGCGGATTGGTCGCTGTCAAATCTGTGAATTTAGAAGTTCGACGAGGAGAAATACTGGGCATCATAGGTCCGAACGGCGCTGGTAAAACCACGTTCACAAATCTGATATCCGGTGTGCTCTATCCGAGTGAAGGACGTATCCATTTTGAAGATAGAGACATAACTTTCTTACCAGCCCACGTGCGTGCGAGGATGGGTATAGCCAGAACTTTTCAGCTTGTACGGCCTTTGAAAGATTTCACAGCGCTTGAAAACATCATGACATCTTGCATGTTCGCCAAAGGAGAATCGTTATCCAAAGCCCGTGAATCGGCGAAACGTATATGTGAAATCGTCGAACTCGAAAGACCCGAAAGAAAGCCAGACAAACTCACTGTTTTTGAATTGAAGAAACTCGAAATAGCGCGGGCTCTCGCATGTGAACCGAAACTGTTGATTTTGGACGAGGTCATGGCGGGATTGAACTTCGAAGAGATGGAACGAATGATCACATTGACACACTCACTTCAGGAGAGGGGAATCACCATTTGTGTCATAGAACACGTGATGAGTGTGATAAGTAAATTGACAGACCGTGTCGTCGTTTTCGATCGTGGCGAGATCATCGCAGAAGGTTCTTACG
>CAYXCE010000085.1:4762-6304 GCA_964463395.1 uncultured Pseudothermotoga sp. | reverse complement strand
ACTCTGCAACATCATCGGTAATAACAGATCCAGCTGTGATGAAAGCACCTTTACCAATCCTAACAGGAGCTATCAAGCAGCAATTGCTTCCAATAAAGGCTTCATCGTCTATGAATGTGGGATTTTTCTTCCTCCCATCAAAATTACATGTTATCGTGCCTGCTCCCACATTGACGTTCTCTCCAACGGTTGCATCACCAAGATACGTTAGGTGTTGAGCCTTGCTCCGAGAACCTATTTTCGAATTCTTCACTTCTACAAAGTTACCAATCTTGACACCAGATTTCAACACTGTGCCCTCTCTCAATCTTGCAAAAGGTCCAACGGATACGTCATCTTCAATCGTTGCCCCAACACAATCCGAACTGATTATATGTACCCTATTACCAATTGAACAATTCTCGAGCCTTGTCATGGGGCCTATGACACAATCCTCCCCAATCTTCGTTTTACCAGTGAGTAGAGTCATGGGGTACAACACCGTATCACAACCAACCTCAACTTCTCCATCCACATAAGTAGTCTCAGGATCAACAATAGTAACACCTTGAAGCATGAGTTTATTTAGAATTTCAAATCGCTTTTTCCTATGCGCAAGAGCCAATTGAATTTTGTCGTTCACACCCAAAAATTGTTCCCAGTCACTGGTTTTGTGAATACCTATTTTGCTCATCAAGTTTACCGCATCGGTAAGGTAGTATTCTCCTTTTGCATTATCACGATTTATCTTTGGCAGGACGCTCAGCAACTTTTTCCCCTTGAACACATAAATCCCAGTGTTGATCTCCTTTAATTTTTTTTCCTCCTCAGTTGCATCGGTCTCCTCAACTATCCTCACGAAATTTCCCTTAGAGTCCCTAACAATTCTTCCATAACCAGTTGCATCTTCCACCATCGTCGATACAATCGTCACATCATTTTCATCCCTTTTATGCTGATCTGCAACTTCTCTCAATGTTTCGGCTCTCACCAATGGCATGTCACCATAGAGAATTAAGATATCATCATCTGGATCAATGAAATCCGCCGCACTCATGACAGCATGAGCAGTACCGAGTTGTTCTTGTTGAACACGAGTCTCAATATCCGGTGGAAGGATCTTCCTAACCATATCCGCAGAGTACCCTAGCACAACACACACACGATCACTCACCAATCTAGCAGCATCTAAAACCCATAGCAACATAGCTTTGCCACAAATAGGATGTAAGACCTTGGGCAACTTTGATCTCATTCTTACTCCTTTCCCAGCCGCCAATACCATTGTGCGCACACTCTCACCACCTTCACCAAAGCCTTGGTGGATTGACAAAAACCCTCCAACCTACTTTTCCTATTTTGATTAGGGCATCACCTAGTTTGTCAAGAGTTCTTGGAAGATCATTCGTTTTGACTAAGAAATGGTATCTGAATTTACCTTTAAGTTTAAAAATCGGGTGTTCAACAGGCCCAAGCAAGGTTTCACTTTCGAGCAAACTTGCACAGTAATTCACCATCTCCCATCCAATCTGCGGAAGATCACTCTCGAGAACAACCTGAATA
>CAYXCE010000085.1:0-4752 GCA_964463395.1 uncultured Pseudothermotoga sp. | reverse complement strand
TCCCAATTCCTTCCTTTTTTCTAGCTCCAATGTGTAAAATTCTTCTGTATTTGTAGTAAATGCAGCTTTCAGAAGACTATCTTCTGGGTGAAAAGTTTGAATCAAGATTTTAGCTTTGCTGAAATAACAGCAAATTTTTCTAAAAAACTGAAACATTCTTAACCTAGTATTATAATCTGGTTGGGCAAGCAATCCATCGTAGTCCAAAATGCAGATCAAACCAACTCTGTCTAAACTGATACCTTGAATGACAAGCCTACTTCCCACAAGTATATCAATATCTCCCGACTGCAATCTAAAAAACTTTTCTTGAACCTCAAAAGGATCCGTTTCATCTGATTCTAACCTTTCAATTTTTGCATTGGGTATGTGATATCTCAAAAGTCTCTCAATCCTTTCGGTTCCGGCACCCTTAGGGTAAAGAGCCCTTGCGCCACAATTGGGACAGATTGAATAAGCGTTTTCCGTATAGCCACACTGATGACATTTGAAAACACTATGTGATCTGTGAAAACTAAGTGCAACGTCGCAATGTGGGCATTTGATTAAGTAATTACAAGCGAAGCAAATGATATAAGGAGAAAAGCCTTTTCTTCGTACGAGGATTACAGCTGCACGCTCCTCAGAAAGCGTTTCCTTCAATTTCTTTATGAGTTCTTCCGATAAAATTGTCTTACTTTTCACTGTATCTACTACAATGGTATCTGGTTGTTGATTAATTTTCGAAACTTTCAACCAAGTTAGATGTTGACTCCTGTGAAAATCCGTCAAACGTGGCTCACAAGACGAAATGATGAGTGAAATATTTCTGAATTTCGCCCTCATTTCAACCAGCTCAAGTGCATCGTACACAGGATCTTCAAATTGATAATAAGCATCATCTTCACTTTCTTCCACAACTATTAGACCAAGATTCTTGACTGGGAGAAATGCGGCAATTCTTGTACCAACTATTACTTGAGATCTTCCGCTTACTGAATCAATCCAAACTCTAGCTTTCTGAGATCGTGACATGCGTGCATGATAAACTTGTACGCCCACGTCTATAAATTTCTTGATCAAACCCGCTATAACGTAAGCAAGTGACGAGAATGGCACCAGAAAGAGCACAGCCCTACCTTCACGAACGATACTTTCCATTGCTCTAGCAATTTCACACACTCGGTAGTCTATGCTCGAACCTGTTATGATCATCTTGGTATTTGGAGATATGTTCAAGCTTGCCTCTTGAAATTGATTACGCTCTGTTTTTATTGGTAGGAATTGTGTCAACTCAATCACACCTTCTTGTTCCATTTGCTTGATCTTTCTGGTACTGATTCCAAACAATTCGACTAACTGTTCAACTGTTGCGTAACCATTTGCTAAGAGATAACTGATCACATCATATTCGATTTCATCCTTTACGTGCGATATTGCTTTGAAATCCTCTTTGAGAACAGCGTACCATTTTGACAAACGAGGTTTCGGAGTCCTTCCACCAATAGATTTTTTCACTCTTATATAACCTTTATTCAGATAATTCTTTAGTCTTTCTTGACCATATCTTTCGAGGAAATCTTTCAGTGAAAGTGAGTCAAAACCCATCAACGGCGAACAAGCCTCGATCACGGTTTCTGCGTAATCATCAACGAATGACGGGAACGCTAAGTCGAACAATAATCCCGGTGGTGAAAAGAATTTCTCTGAAAGCAACCTTATTGATTCAACATCTGTAGGAGAGATGAAGCTCGTTCGATCTAATCTTTCCAAAATATTCTTGAGGTTGTGTTTGGGAGTTTTTTCCGTAATTTTTACCACATATCCTACAACTTTCTTACCATTGAGGTCAACAAGAACCCGTTCGCCTAATTCGAGAGGTTCTTCACTCTTGTAAGAGAAGAGACAACGGAGAGGAATCTTAGAGATGGCCAAATCGTAAATCATCGCTCAGCACTCTTGAGCTTCCCTTGTCCAAATTGTTTTCTTACCATCAGTTATAATTTGTAATTCCTGCGGTACCTTGATCTGGCCAGATTCAAAAATTTCTACAATAAGATCAACGGGAATCGACGTGTCTAACCATATCTCAGATACATCAACACTGGTCATTTCACGTAGAACCATTTGCATGAGACTCTTCTCTATGGCTCGTATATATTTCTCAAGGTCCATTTTCACGCCTCCAAATGAACTATGTAAACAGCATCCTCTTCATCGATTTCCTTCAAACAGACATTTATCCTTTCTCTAGTCTTAGAGGTGGGCAGATTCTTTCCCACGAAATCAGCTCTTATTGGCAATTCTCTATGGCCTCTATCAATAAGAACCGCCAACTGAACCTCTCTGGGCCTTCCACGTTTCGAAATAGCATCAGGTGCGGCTCTCACAGTTCTGCCTGTAAACAAAACATCATCTACCAGGATCAAGATCTTATCTTTCAACTCGAACGGTATTTCACTTAAATCCTGTTCTTTCTTCTTCTCATCATCTCTGAACGGACCAACATCAAGTTTACCGACTGGAACTGGTTTACCTTCTATGTTCTGAAGAAAATTCGCCAAACGCGACGCTAGATAAACCCCTCTGGTCAAAATTCCAATTAAGACGACATTTTCTAAACCACGGTTTCGCTCTAGAATTTCATGAGCGATTCTTAACAACGATCTTCGAATTTCTTCCTCGTTCAAAACTTTAACCCGCTTCACCATCGTACACCTATGCGAAAATCAATTTGGTAGTCATAATTCAATTCCTTAAATGGATCCGGGCTGTCTTTTCTCGAGAACGGGTAGAAAAGCGAAACTTGGATGCTCAAGCTTCCCATCTGGAAGGAACCTCCCACATCAATTGCCAGAGCAGAATCTTTCTCTGCTGAGTAAAACAAAGGTACGGTCACGTACAGATTCAAAGGTTCAAGACACAGTTGCGCACTTGGGCAAACCGTCCACAACTCGTTGAAACCATACATCACATCGAGAGCAAATTTCATTTGATCGTAATCGAGACAAATTCCTGCACCGACACTGGCCTGATTTGCAAGATTTGGATCCGAAGACCAGATCCTGAAATTTTTAACCGTCAAGCCGTAACCGAAGGGACTACTATCACTGAATTTTCCTTTCGCTCCAAGGTCGAGAACCACCGAGGTATCAACGATTGCATTTCGAGTGATCCTTTCAACGCCGAAATTTAGGCCCAAAGACCCTAAGCCCGTGGCCCCGGCCACTCCGTAGATGAAGGATAACCTTTCTTGGTTGAAATCACTGAACTCTGCAGAAATCGCCATAACACCGGCCAATGTATCAATGGGTGGTTCAACTAAGGCAAAAGTGAAAGATCTCACGTTGCGATCTTTTGAGATTCGCAAAGTGTTTGAGAGGAGAATTTGTCTCACTTCGTTCTCAACGATACCAGCTGGATTTGTCCTGAAAGCCCAAGGACCAGAAGAAGTAGCTAAACGACCATCTCCAGAGAAGTCAACAACATCAGCAAGGCACATTGATGTCAAAAACAGAAGGATCAGTACAACTCCCCCGACGCTCCTCATAAATTTCAGCCACCTCCTTCCTCATCTCTTCTAATCTGTCTTCCTTTATTGATTTTCTCACAAATTCCATGAATCTGAACATGTAGTAAAGATTGTGATAAGTCAAAAGCATACCTGCGAGGACTTCTCCTCTGTTCAAGAGATGATGCACGTAAGCCCTTGTATAACTCCGACATACCAGGCAATCGCATTTTTCGTCAATTGGTGACAAATCTTTCTTATAACGAGCTGATTTCATGTTCAACCTGCCAAAAGATGTCAACGCGCTTCCATGGCGAGCCAATCTAGTTGGATAAACACTATCGAACATGTCAACCCCCATCATAACTAATTCTATTATTGTTCTTGGGGAACCGCCACCCATAAAATACCTCGGTTTTCCCCAGGGCAATTCTGAAACTGTTGCATATGCAAGTTGGAGTGTTTTTTCAAAAGGTTCTCCTAAGCTTAAACCACCAATTGCAAAACCATCGAAGATCATTTGCGATAGATATCGCGCACTCATTTTTCTCAGATCTTCGAATGCTCCACCTTGAGCGATTGCGAAAAGCATCTGTCCTTCTCTCACACCATACTTCAAGCATCTTTTCGCCCACTCATGAGTTCTCCTCATCGCATCTAGAGCCTCAGCATAGTTCGACTCAATGGGAGGACAATGATCCAAGGCCATCACGATGTCAGAACCGAGCACCCTCTGAATTTCCATAGACGTTTCTGGTGTCAAGAAAAGCTTCGAACCATCGTATGGTGAAATGAGTGTCACTCCATCGTCATTGATTCTCCTGAAATTCTTCAAACTGAACAGCTGGAACCCACCACTATCTGTAAGAATGCCACCATCCCAGGCCATAAATCTGTGTAAACCACCATGAAGTTTTATTACATCTAATCCGGGTCTCACTGCAACATGGTAAGCATTAGATAGAATAATGCCAGCACCGATCTTTTTTAGCTCATCACTTCTCATCAGCTTCACATTAGCATTAGTACCAACCGGCATGAAAATAGGTGTTTCGAACACACCGTGGGCAGTGACTAATCTTCCAAGGCGTGCAGAACCATGCTGGTATATCACCTCAAACCTCAATTCCAGCCCGTTGCTTAGCAATTTCTCTGACATCCCTCAACGCTCCTTCTACCTCACCAGTGAAGGTCTTGAGTTCGTGCATCATATCCCTCACGAATACATCGTCTTTGATGGATCTCAAATTGATCAATACATT
>CAYXCE010000084.1:0-6305 GCA_964463395.1 uncultured Pseudothermotoga sp. | reverse complement strand
AATCTTCCGTACGTGAAGGTTGCAAGTTGAAACATCTCATGAAAATGTTGATCAACCCAGATTACCATGGAAGGGCCGTCGCAGAATCGAACGAACTACTTCTAGAATTTCTGTACAGCAAAGGTAAAAAAGTTGAGCTGGCGAACGTGAAGATCATCGGTCCACTCTCGAAGAATGTCGCACTCGTCAATGTGTATCCACATTTGAGTGATGATGAAAAGGAAGAAATTCTTTCGATTTTGAGGAGTTTGAACACCGTCGATGAAGCGCACGTATTGGATCGACCAGTGAAGCTCAAAGTTCTTGTGAATCCATGCCTGTACAACGATCCATCCGCGCTCGATGACATCTTCGTGGGTTTCATCAAGAGAGATTTTGCCGTACCAGTGAGCGTAACTTGGATCAAGGCCCGAAACAACCGCTTGAGGACCTTTCAAGTGGTGGATTTCGAATATGAATAGTTTGAAAAACCTTTTGGAATTCTCCGAGGGAAAACCCATCTTGTTGATAGTTCCCACCGAGAAAGAAGCTTCACAGATCGCGGCCGTTTTGAATGGTCAGTATTTTCCGGACCACGACGTGTTCCCGTTCGAAGATGTGCCGGTGTCATTTTTCGTTCGGAAGAGTCGTATCGAAACGTTGTGGTCCATTCTGAATAAAAGGTGCAGGCTCGTCGTGGGAACGTTGCACTCTTTCAGCAGATTCACACTACCACCGGACGTTCTCAAGAGATTCTCTCAACGGTTTCAACGTGGAGGAGAGTTCGTGGATGTTCGATACGTTAACAGCATGGGTTATGACAGGTCCTATCTGGTCCGTATGGGTGGAGAGTTTTCGGTGAGGGGCGACGTGGTGGATATCTTCGCACCTCTGTATGAGAAACCGGTGCGTATAGAACTTTTCGGTGACGTGATCGAAGACATCCGATTCTTCGATGTTGTGAGCCAAGTTTCTTGCGGTAAGTTGGATGAGTTCGTTTTTTTGCCAGCTCGCGAGTACATCGATGAAAATCATGATCACGACACGATGGTCGGAAAAGTGGGTTCGAGATCCACAATATTCGACTACGAATCTTTCAAAGTCCTGTTGCTCAATGCACCAAAATGTTTCGATGAGTTCGCGAAGATAGAAAGACAAGTAAAAGAGTTCCTCTCGGATGAGCAATACAGCGAATACAAGACTCACTCAGGTTTAACCTTGGCCGAACTTGAGACGTTGTTGTTCGATGCGAAGCATGTAGAAATCGATACGGAACGGCTCGAATTCGTTGAGAAGAAGAGCAGGCTACATCAGATTCCCATCATCGACGAGGAAGAGTTGAGTGTGGGAGATCTGGTGGTGCACGAGAAGTACGGCATAGGTCTCTTCGAGGCAGTTAAACCTGTCAAGAACGCCCTCGGTACGAAAGAATATGTGGTGATAAAGTACGAAGATGCCACCGTTTATGTGCCCGTTGAAAGGTTGGACAAAATTCACAAGTACGTTGGAGATCCGAATGTGAAGATCGATCGACTCCACGCCGGAACTTGGAAAAAACGACTCGAAAAGGTCAAAGAAGATCTGAGGAAAAGGATCGCTGAACTGGTGGACATATACACAAGAAGACAGCAAGTTGAAGGATTGAGTCTCGCCGGGGACGTCGAGATGGAACGAAAATTCGCCGAGACATTTCCATACATTGAAACTGAGGATCAAACCGTTGCCATTCAAGAAGTACTTGAAGACCTCGCGAGCGATCATCCCATGGACAGATTACTGTGCGGTGATGCCGGCTATGGGAAGACGGAGGTTGCCTTGAGGGCTGCCTTCAGGTGTGTTGTCAGTGGAAAACAAGTTGCCTTGCTCGTGCCCACCACAGTGCTCGCGAGGCAACACTACAGACTGTTCAAACAGCGTTTAGAACCGTTCGGAGTGAGGATTGCCCTGCTGGACAGATCGGTTCCAAGATCGGAGCGATCGAAGGCACTCAAAGATCTAAAAGAAGGAAAAATAGACATCGCGATAGGAACGAGCGTCTTGTTGTCGGAAAGCGTCAAATTCTCAGACCTCGGCTTGGTCATAATCGATGAAGAACAGAATTTTGGAGTGGAACAAAAGGAAAAATTCAAAAAGATCAGGTTGAACGTGAACGTGCTGTCCATGAGTGCAACGCCCATACCGAGAACTTTGCACATGGCACTCAACGGCATGAAGGACATGAGCGTTTTGACGACTCCTCCATTGGGGAGACTGCCCGTGGTGACTTATGTGGCTCGTTACGACGAGAAACTCGTCAGGGGTGCCATACTCCGGGAGATCAACAGGGGAGGACAAGTGATATACGTCCACAACCGAGTTGAGGATCTGCGCGACGTTTTTGAGAGAGTTTGTAGACTCGTACCCGAAGCGCGCGTGGTGATGGCACACGGTCAAATGAGTACGAAAAAATTGACGGAAGCCGTGAAAAGTTTCTATGAACGCACATCCGATGTGATCGTGTGCACCTCGATCATGCAGAATGGGATCGATGTACCTTCTGCGAACACCATCATAGTGGACGATGCGCAAAGGTACGGTTTGGCTCAGCTGTACCAACTCAGGGGAAGGGTTGGCAGGAGCGATAAGAGGGCGTTCGCATATTTTCTGTTCGATACCGAACTCAGTCCCTCCGCTTTCAAAAGATTACAGGTCATCAGGGAGTTTTCTGGTCCTGGAAGCGGCTTGAAGATCGCTCTCAAGGATATGGAAATCAGAGGTATCGGTACGATATTTGGTTTCGAACAGCACGGTAACGTGAACGCAGTTGGTCTCAACATGTACCTGCAGTTGTTGGAGGAAGGACTCCGTCAAACGACACAGAGTGCGAATATCGAGCACGTGGATGTTGAGATCGAAGGAATAGCTGGTTCTTTCTACATACCTGAAGAGTACATCGAGAACGAAATGGAGAGACTCAGAATTTACCGAAGGTTGGCTTCCTGCGAGGATTTAGAAAGTCTCGATGAGTTGAGATCGGAGTTGAGAGATAGGTTCGGAAGGTTACCAGATCAGGTAGAACAGTTGATAGATCTTTTCAAAATCAGATTGGTGGCGATCCAAAAGAATGTGAAAAGGATCGCTTTCGACGAGGGAACTTTGAAGATCTATTGTGAGGGAGACTCGATAAGAATTCCTGGGAGGTACGTTTACAACGAGAAGGAGAAAGTATACTTGCTGTACGGTGTGCCGGCTGAAAGGAGCTTGAAACTGCTCAAGAAGATCTTTTTAAAGGACTGAGAGAAAAGTGTAGCCCTTTTCGGTGAGCAACACAACTAAGTCCTTTTTCACACCCTTTGCTTTCTCTCCGAGTTCGACTATCAGTTCTCTATCGAGCACGAGCATTTTCCTCGAACAATCGACGGGAACTCTTCTGTAAAAACCGACGAAGCTGAACGAACCGAGGTTTTCCTGTGAAATGTAGGTTTGAATGGTTTTCAAAACCCTCTTTCTGTCATCTTCACCCATGATCAACGGTTTGAACCGAACGGTCCTGAGGAGGGGAACACTTCGACTTTTGACCTTCACAGAGAAGGAGGAACTCTTCAAGACGATGCCGAAACCAGGATTGAACTTTTTCAAGACCGCATCGATTCTGACAGAGGCTCGCTCGATACTGCTCGATACTTTTGTGAAATTCACACTCTCTTTCAGAGGCTCTTTCTGCTTGAGTGTTTGATCTTTCACCGCTGCTGAGGAACTTTCGAGCAGGTGACGGTTCACCCTCACAGACGATTGAAGCTGAATGCTTTCCACCCGACACGTGAGAGTGGCGTTCGATATCTTCGGGTTCAGGTTGGATCTTTCGTGCTTGAGAGTAAGGGTGGGGGGAGAAAGATCGAACGTGTGGACTTTTATGAGTCCGAGTTCGAGTTTCAATGTCTGCAACAGTTGATTCAGGAACGACATACGAACTCGAGTGCTTTGGCGAGCCTTTGAAAAGGTTCCATGATGTCGAACTCTTCGACGATCTGTCTGAGCTTTTCTATCTTGTCCTGACTGAAACTCGACTTGGCGATGAACTTTAAACTTTCTCCCTGAAGGGCTATCACGCATTCGTTCGGTTCAGTACTCTGCGGCTGATCGGACTTTGAGATCGGATGAGAAGACACGTAGTAAACTTGGTCGGAACTTTCGACTAGGCTTATGTTGTCTGTGAGGAACATCTCCGGTTTCTGCTCGACGCTTTTTAAAAGATTCTTGGCGATGATCTCCACCGTCAGATAGAGATCTAAAGACTTTCCATACAGTATCCTCTGTAAGGGTGTGGGGGAGACAGGTTCGGTGTACTTGAATTCCTGAGGAATGCCAAATTCATCGACTATCAAAACTGCCCCTACATACTTTTCATCGATTTTTTTGGTGCTTATGTATCCTATCTTCATAGCCTCACGTCCAAAATGGTCCCTTTACTTTCTTCGCGCTCCTCACGGGCAATATGTCTGCGGGTAGACGGCCTGTAGGAGGTGGACGCCCTCTCTTCAGTTGAGGAGCCGACAGTTTTTCCTTCTATTCCACTGCGGGGATTGACTGTGCGCAACTGTTGTTCTGATCTCTGCAGCATTTGACTGCTCATCAGATGGGCCAGCGCTATCTGTGCATTTATTTGTTGAGAGGCGGTCGATGAAACGTCCACCCCTCTGACGATCACTGTATGAAGATCAACCGGGTTGACCATTCTCCTCCCCCAAAAGATGCTTTTTGATCTTGATCAGTGCGCTCGTGAGAATCTGTGAAACCCTCGACTCGCTCACTCCAAGGATAAGACCTATCTCCTTGAGAGAAAGTTCTTGTTCAAACCTCAGCGATAACACCAGTTGCTCGCGCTCCGAGAGCTTCTTGATGGCTTCCGTTAGTTGTTCTAAGAGAATCTCTTTGTAAGCCGTCTGTAAGGGCTCAGAATGGTCTTCTACATCGATCGAGAAGGAATCGTACGTATCGTACAGATATTCATCTAACCTGAGGAATTGTTTTCGTACCATCTCATTTTTCGCACGGACGACTTCTTCATTGCTCAAGTTTGCATACAAGCTTATTTCTTCAACCGTCGGGTATCTGCCCAACCTGGATTCGAGTTCATAGATGGCCTTCTCAACCTCCTTGATATTTTTCCTCAAATTTCGTGGCATCCAATCTATGCTCCTCAGATAGTCATACATGGCGCCTTTGATTCTTTTCATCAAAAAGGTTTTCAAGTTGACACCTCTTCTCGGATCGTACCTACGAACGGCCGAGATCAGGGCGAGGACGCCCTCTTGAACTAAATCTTCTACTTCAACGCTCTTGGGTAAGTGTTGCGCTAGATCGCTCGCTATCCTCTTGACCGTTGGCAACAATTCCTTCACGAGCTGTTCTTCATCTACCTCGTACACGTTTTTCACACCGCCCTCATATCTCCAACATCTGGATCGTTTCTCCGCCCCCCACTTTTCTGATCAACAGTTTTCCAGTTTCTATGTTGTATTCGATACTTCTGGCTCTGTTTCCACCGACATCTTCCGCCTTGAGTGGGATCTGATGGTGTTTCAACCAGCGTTTCACAGCTTCGACGTTCCTCTGGCCAACGTTCATCCCGCTCGTTTCGAACATGGAAGCCCCACCGGCTATCTTCGCTTCGAGCCTAGTTTTAACCGCACCGAGCGAAAGAAGTTTTTCTATCAAGATCGCAACGGCTGTGTCTGCGTACTTACCCGGTGTTTGAACATCTCTGTTGCCACTGTCTGGAAGCATCACGTGCGCCATACCACCGACCTTAGCAACGGGATCCCTCATGCACACACCTACACAAGAACCCAGTCCAAGTGTTACGAGCACGGCAGGATTACGTTCAACGGTGAATTCACCGATGCCTATCACAATCTTCTTGACACTCATCTCAGGCCCACCTTCTTGAAAATGGTGTCCAAACTGTTCAGACCAGGTATCAAGAGCATGTAAGAAGTGATCGACTTCAGGTCTTCTATGTTCAATTCTGTCTCCACGTATATCGCATCGTCCTCATACATGGCGGTCGACAACATCGCTTCGGAGATGATGGCGGCCAACATGTCTACGCTCAAATCCGGTGGCAACGGGTCCAAATAGAGACCGGTGAACTCTGCGAGGGCCGTTATGTATGAACCACACATTATGTTTCCCACTTCCTTCAAGGCAGATTGTGACAGCTCATCGAGTTGTGTGATGTCTTCGCAAGGTGATCCTAGAAGGTCTTGAAGGATCCTTTTGGCTGCCAACCTGTTCAGCACCAAGAGTACGTCGAACATCACATCGCCTTTCACAGACATCCTGAT
>CAYXCE010000083.1:0-6335 GCA_964463395.1 uncultured Pseudothermotoga sp. | reverse complement strand
GCTTTACCCTCTTTCTGTGGATCTGCGTCGGACAATCTGTCGTCCAACCCTTCACCCGTGAGTTTCACGACGAACCTGTGTTCTTTTCCTGGATAGAATGAGATCTCAACGTCTTCGATTCTTTGGATCGATTTTGCCAGCTTTTCGACGACTTTGGAGCTCTCTTCCGTGGATGGTCTTCCAGCCCTCCGATCCACGACGATACCACCTTGAATCGTGGCGAAGTTCGCCCTCGCGACGACATCCTTCTCACCGACGGGCACATCCGAACCGAGTGCTTCGAGTATGCCGCGTCCGATCTGGTACTTGATCGGATCGTAACCGAACATCGCGAGGTGTCCAGGTCCACTGCCGGGCGTGACACCGTGCATGACTGGTATGGTCTGTCCAAGGTCGGATTCCTTTGCGAGCTTGTCCAAGTTCGGCTTTCTCGCAACTTGGAGTGGCGTCTTACCCTCCACGTTGGGAACATCACCCACACCGTCCATCACCAAGAGGACGATCTTGGTATTCGCCGGTTGGACCAATTCACTCAAGATGTGCTGTCTGTCGTACACCTTATCACCTCCAAAATGTTCGTACACAGACATTTGAGAGTTTCATCCCTCATCGCATTCAACTCTTCGAAGGTTGGATTCACCGAAAGAACCTTCAGAAGCGTGAGGAAAAGCTCGCTCGCCGAGCTGAAGGTTCTATCTTCAACTTCCTCCATGGAAAAAGTTTCATCTCCAACTTGTCCTATTCTCTTCGCAAATTCCCAGCTGTATTCTTGAAGATCGAAAATCACATCGTTCACGTACGACTCGAGATCAAAACCGGCGTGCACCTTCACGTGCATCAACAATCTCATCAGAGCTATGGCGATCGCGAGCATCGTTCCACTCGGACAGAACGCGACGACAGCTTTAGTCACGTTCTTTTCCATCGCGATGGGGTCTTCGCTGCTCGCCAAGTTCACGGCGAGCAGAAGTTTCATCCAAGTAGCATCGTCGAGCTGCTCGTCCTGCATGGATAAAAAGCCTTCTTTTATTTGTTCAGATCTCTCGCTTTCTGGAAACACGAAAGCGAGCCTCTGAACGTTCAGTTCACCTCTCACGAGGCACTTTTTGACTCTAGAAACGAGTTCCTCGATGCAGCTCGAAACCTTCAACGGGCCTTTCCAGGCGTTCAGAAAGTCGATCAACTCGAAGGCTTTGGCTTGAAATTGCTGTGGGACTTTTTCGAGCAGCTTCAGCCCTTCCTTTTTGTCGACGAACAAGGTGAGCAGGGCCCTGTTGTAATGAACGAAGGCATCTTCGCTCAACTCACAAGCTCTGTCTATGTGGAATTTTGCTTCTTCGTAAAAACCGAGCCTTCGAAGGCACAACGCATATTCGTTCAGAAGGACCGCATCGTTCGGTGTTTTCACGATCAACTTCTTCAAAAGCTGTAGGGCCTCGAAGTGTCTCCCGAGCCTCGATAGAGTGTGCGTGAGGTTGAAGGCGCTTTCGAAGTCTTCTTCGTTCAACTCTAGGGCTCTTTTGAATGCTCTCTCCGCCCTCTCGTATTTCTGCAGCATGTTGCACGCAACACCGAGCCGCGCGTGAGCAAGTTGGAAGTTGGGATCTTTCTGCGTGGCGACTTGGTAGAAATCGCACGCGACCCTGATTTCCCCCATCTCTAAATAGCAGTCACCTATACGAACCACAGGCAAGAGAAAGCTTTGATCCAGCTCGAAAGCTTTCTGGTACTCTTCGATGGCGTCTTCAAATTCCTTTCTTGCGCGCAAGATGTTTCCAAGCTCGTAGTGGGCGAGTGGAAAGTTTGGATTTCTCGAAATGCATGAGCGAAAGCAGATCTCAGCGAGTTCGTATTCTTTTTTCTTGACATAGATGAGGCCTTTGAAGAAATCGTATCGATAATCTTTTTCTATCTTGCCTGCTTTCTCAACGTACTCGTTCGCCGTTTCCAAATCGTCCACGTTCAACAACGATTTGACTTTTTCGTAGTAGAAGTAAACCAGGTACGATTCGTAGTAAGGATCTTTCGAAACTGAACATTGCGCCTCAAGACCTCTCAGTATGACATCGAGGGGGATCCGATTTTGATCAACCACCAGCGGAAGATCTTCCGCCAAGATCGGCAGTTTCACGGGTAAGTTCAGTTGCTTGGCCTTTTCAGGCTTGAGTGGCAGATAGACTATCGCCTTTATCTCGTTTCACCTCCTGCGGGTTTTCGAAGCTGATCCTTCCGAGTTTTCCTTGAGCCAAACCGTTGAAGAAACTCACCTTGGCTCTGTCCAGATCAGCCGTTCCACCCTTCGAGAGCATCTTTTTTTGAAGGGCGTACTTCTCCAAAAAAACGTTGAGATCTCGTTCCTCGATCCCAGCGACCTCGGCGTAGAGCTGGAAGGCACGCTGTTGGATCTTTTCGTCCACCATCTCGACACTCAGACTGCCCGTGAGCAACAGCTTCGCACCGAGCTCAACGTTCCAAAGTTCTGGAAGGAGCAAACCCGGTGTGTCGAGCACCCTGAACAGATCTTCCACAGAGAACCACTGCAGAGATCTGGTGATACCCGGTACGGCTCCAACCTGTGCGGAACGTTTGCCCTTCAACTTGTTGATCAGGGTGGACTTTCCAACGTTCGGAACGCCAACGACAACGACGAGTGAACCCCGATCGATGTTCTTCGCCAAAAAGTCGATGAGTTTCTTCCTATCGATGTCTTTTTCGAAGACGAAGACCTTTTCTTCGTTGGATCGAAAATGGTCCTTCCATAGCTCCGTCGTTTTTGGATCTGCAAGGTCTGCCTTGCCCAAGAAGATCAGATTCTTTTTCGCCCTGAAAGGTTCCCTGCTGTAGGATCTCGTGGCTACAGGCGCACGTGCGTCCAAAAGTTCTATCACCACATCGACCAATTTGACTATCTTCGACAGTTGTTTCGAAGCTTTGGCCATGTGCCCTGGATACCACATGTCGTTTCCTCCTCAAAAATTGTAGCATCGCGGTGGTAGAATAAAACCGGAGGGTGGTCTTCTCTGAGAGTTCTCGGTTTGATTTTGGCTGGTGGCCACAGTGAATCTCTGGGTCCATTGGTTTCAAAGCGTGCGAGTGCGGCTCTCCCTGTTTTTGGAAAGTACCGCGCTATAGATTTCACGCTGAGCAACATGGTCAACGCAGGTATCAGGAAAGTGGGCGTGCTGACCCAGTACAACCCGAGGAGCTTGATGGACCATCTGGGTTCAGGAAAAGAGTGGGACTTGGATAGAAAGAACGGTGGCCTGTTCATCTTGCAACCTTACGTGAGCGCGGAAGGTTCTTACTGGTACAGAGGCACGGCGGACGCCATCTTTCAGAACATGACGATCCTGAGGCGCGGCGAGGAAGACTATGTGCTCATAGGCTCTGGAGATCACATATACAAGATAGATTTCACGAAAGTTTTCGATTTTCATTTCGCAACTGGTTCGGACATCACACTCTTGGTGAAGTACCTCGACGAGACGTACGATTTGACCAAGTACGGTATCGTGCAGATGGACGGCCACAGGATCGTTTCGATCGAGGAGAAACCCCAGCATCCCAAAGGGAACTTGGCGTTTTTGGGGATCTACTTCATGAACAAGTACCTTTTGATGGAACTGCTCTACAACTACGTGACGAAGGGTGAGGACGATCTGCTCAACATAGTCATATCGCAGCTTGGAAAGTTGAAGGTGCACGGGTTCGTCTTCGATGGATATTGGAGGAACGTCAAGAAGGGCATAGACGAATATTTCAGGATAAACATGGACGCATTGAAGAAAGAAATAAGGGAGGAACTCTTCTACAGACACGGAAAGGTTTACACGAAATTGAAGGATCTACCTCCACCGAAGATCGGATCGAGTGCTGTGATAAGAAACTGCCTCATCTCGGATGGCTGTATCATCAACGGGCACGTGGAGAATTCGGTGCTTTTCAGAGGTGTCGTGGTGAGGGCAGGTGCGATAGTTGAAAACTCTGTAGTCATGCAAGACACAGTGATAGAAGAAGGTGCGGTGGTCAGGAACGCGATTTTGGACAAAGAGGTGTTGATCAGGCAGCAGAGCAGGCTCGTTGGAAAAGAGAAGCTGGCGGTGATGGAAAAGAGGGCTGTCCTATGAGGTGGTTCGAATGAGACGCGTACTCGCGTTGATACTCGCAGGGGGTCATGGTAAAAGGCTCGGCGTCTTGACAGAGAAGATAGCGAAGCCCGCTGTACCTTTCGGTGGAAAGTACAGACTCATCGATTTCACCCTGAGCAACTGCGTCAATTCGGGCATATACCACGTGGGAGTGCTCACCCAGTACAGGCCACACCTTCTGAACAGTCACATAGGCATCGGAAGACCGTGGGACTTGGACAGGAAGAAGGGTGGACTGGTCATACTGCAGCCGTATCTGGGTGGAATCGCTGGCTGGTACAGTGGTACGGCCGATGCGGTCTATCAGAACATGGAGTTCGTGGACGAAGCGAACCCCGAACAAGTGTTGATACTCTCTGGGGACCACGTGTACGCGATGGACTACAACGATATTTTAGATTTTCACATACTCAAGAACGCTGAAGGAACGATCGCGTGCATGGAGGTACCTTTGGATGAAGCGAGCAGGTTCGGCATCATGGTGACAGACGTCGAGTCGCGCATAATCGATTTCGAGGAAAAGCCGAAAAAGCCACGGTCCAACCTGGCATCGCTCGGTATTTATGTCTTCAACTGGTCTTTCTTGAAGGAATACCTCATCAAGGATGCCGAAGATGAACAGAGCACGCACGATTTTGGTAAAGACATCATTCCGAGGTTGATAAAGGAAAACAGGCGCATTTACGCTTTCAAGTTCAACGGCTATTGGCGCGATGTGGGAACCATAAGATCTTACTGGGAGAGTAACCTCGAACTCACGAGGCCCTTGCCACCGCTGAATCTGTACGATAGGCACTGGAGGTTCTACACACAGACGGAGGAGATGCCCCCAGCTTACTGCGCACCAGAATCGAAGATCTCGAACTCTGTCATCAGCGAAGGTTGCGAGATACACGGAACGGTGGAGAACAGCGTGCTGTTTCAAGGTGTACATATAGGAGAAGGGAGTATAGTCAAAAACAGCGTGATCATGACCGGCACGATCGTGGGAAAGAACTGCGTGATAGAAAACAGCGTCATCGCCGAGCGCGTGGTGATAAAAGACAACGTGCAAATCGGTGTTGGTGAAGATGCACAGAGCCAGCTCGATCCGGAAGTGTACACCGGATTGATCACGGTCATCGGCATGTATTCAAAGGTTCCTGAGAACGTTCGTATAGGTAAGAACTGCGTTGTGGGCGTTGGTGTCACAGAGGAAGATTTCGTCAGTGGTGAAATTCCATCGGGTGGTTTCATCCTGCATGGAGAGTGATCCTTTCTGGACTTCTACTTCGTAACTTACAGGATCAGAAGTAGGATAACCGCAGAGTTCGGTTTTGGCTTCTTTTTTGGAAAGATCAATGAACCTCCCGAATACGATGTGTTCGTCGTACCGACGAGGTTGTTTAACCAGATAGTTCTCGATTTGAGTGCAGATTATGGAAACTTCATGAAATCCTTCACCCAGCATAAAAACAAACTCTTCGCGCAGTATCCAGAGATCGACGATATGTCCAGAGAGCTCCTCAACTATCTGAGGGGCTCGATCAACATGAGGGGACCCCAGCTTTTGGGCGCAGAGATGACGGCGGCCGTGAAAGACGGCGATGAAGAGCTTGTGAGGTACATAGTCCAGGAGCTGTTCAAAGATTGGGCACCGAAAGTTGAAGCCGACGTGGCTTTCAAACAGTTGAGCTACGAAGACATATCTGCCGAGAGCTACATGCAGTTCTGGGAAGATTTCGAAACTGATAATCTCACCGAAGTATTGAAACGACCAGACTTGGCAGATCTTCCTGAAATTTTTCCCTTGGTGGATCCCGTGATGGGAAAACCACTTTCGGAATTCGATCTCGGCGATGTCGTCTTCTTTTTGATTCTGAGCGTGAAGGATAAAGAAAAGCTCGAAAAGTTGAAACAATTGTATCCGAAACATTTTTCCCAAACGAGGAACGTGGTTCCACTCTCGGGTACACTGATCGCGAAGGAACTGGTGAAGGGGAAGAAGGGCGAATACTATTTGATAAAGGTCGACCTTGGAGAAGGATTGATAGGTAAAGGGCTGGTCCAAAAGTCGATCAAAGTCATGGCGGATTATACGAGGTTTCAGGAGAAAGTCTCGTCGGTATCGACGGGTCAACAAGAATGGGAAAAGAAACTCGATGAGATGGTGAGAGGGCTCGAACAGCAGAAAACAACGCCGCTCGC
>CAYXCE010000082.1:0-6488 GCA_964463395.1 uncultured Pseudothermotoga sp. | reverse complement strand
CTTCAACTGTCTGTAAGTGTTGCAGTACCAACGCAGAGGTGAGTGCTTGAAAACGTACTCAACGAGGAGGTATGGTGCCACCCTGTACTGGTTCGGAGCAGGCCCCTTACCCTCGATGTACTTCAGATGGTTGTAATAAAACATGAACCTACCACCGATCGAGTAGATGTTCTCGGCTAACCAGAAATTCGCGGCAGCAACTATGTAAGCTATCACCACGATCGTCAAAAACAGAAAGAGCTTTTTCTTTAGCACGGCTCTCTTCACCCTCTCATGCCTCAGTACTCTTCCCACAACTGACCCCATGGACTGGTTTTTTTCCACTGCTGGAAGATCTTTTTCCCTTTCAGGTTCCACCAAAAAACGTCGTGATAAAGTTCCGAAGCGAGCACGAACAGATACACCAACGGAGTTCTGAAAAACAATTTCTGGAATCTTTTCAGTGGACCATACCAGAGAAAATCTCCAACCTTGCTCGCGAGATTGTCACCCACACTGAAGTGATAATTCAAACTTGACATGTCATACCCAACGATTTCAATGTTTTCAAGTTTTCCGTTGCCAAGGCCCTGTTCATCTGCCAGTCTGATGTAATCTATCTTCATGGGATCGAAACCCATGATCTTTGCGGCAATCGCATCTATCGCTACCTGATCCGCACTCGCAAGTATCAGATCGGTTCGAACCGGCTTCAACGTCCTCGGTCCAGGACCGTTCCCCGAGGTGGTTCCATCCATGATCGCGAAGATGCCGCTGTGGATCTCCTTTTGTATCTTCAACAAATCCACAAGAGTTTCGTGTATCCAACTGTGCGCATAATGACGTTTCGTGTTCAACAGACCACCGAAGGCGTTCTTCATAGCCCCGGTGGTCGTCGTGTAGATGTGACATTTCATGGTCGGCAGATGTACGACGTTCTTTCCCACGAAGAATTCTGGAATCTTTATACCTTCCGGGAAGATCTTGTCGAGCACGTTGAGTTGAACCTTTGGCTCGTAACTGACCCAACGCGTGTGCTCAGGTTCGAAGTTGTAGAATATCGGCACACCATATTTTTCGTAAACAGAAAACAGCTTGTTCAATTTGGCGCCTTTCTGTGGTTTGGTCACGACAGTCTTGTTTTCAACGGCCACTATCTGTTTGAAACCCAACTTTTTCAGACCCAGTATCGTACCCTCGAGCTGCCAAGGTGTGGTGTTGGACGAAGGCATCGGAAGGTGCCAAGATATGTTGTCCTTCAAGATGACTGGACGTGAAGGATCCAAAATTTTACTCACTTCGGCCGTTTCAAACAGGTTCACGATGTCTTTGAGGACATTTTCAGCACTCGTTTTCACCACGAACACCTTCGATTTCTGCATCACGAATCCTCCCTCAGAGGGAAACTAACCATATGCCGACAGCGATCACAACCATACCAACGATCTTCAGCGCCGTGAGATTCTCTTTGAACAAAAAGTGAGAAAACAGCGATACTATAGCAAAACCGGCGCTGGTCATGATGGGATAAGCAACGCTCAACTTGAGCTTCGTCAAGCTGAACGCGTAGAGCACGAAAGCGATTCCGAAACAAACCAGTCCGATCCAAACGTAAGCATTCTTCACAGCGTTGAGCATGAAGCTTGTGAAATTTTCACCATATTCCGACGAGGCTGCTGACAACTTCACAAAAACGTTGGCGAGTGCGTTCATCACGAGTGCAACGACCAGCATCAGTGACTCTCTCACGTTGTTACCTCCCTACATACAGGATGAACACAACACTCAAAAACCACAGGCCTATCGCTATCCAAAGACCCTTGTCCTTAATCAAAACGTCTGTTGGATCTTCCTGGTTGTTGATCATCGATAGAAACAAATATCTGAACACGCCATAGCAGACGAAAGGCACCGTCAGATAAAGTTTATCGGAGCCGAATTGATGGACCGTTCTGGCGTCCAGCGTGTAGAGTGTGTAGAAAACGATCGAAGCGGTTCCAGTAGAAACTATCACGTTGGTGAGGAGGTTGGCTTCATAAACTTGAAGTAGGGGTCTATGATCGTGATTTCTCCCACTAAAAATCGTCAATTCTGCTTTTCTCTTACTGAATCCCAGAAAAAGAGAGAGAAAAAACGTACTACTGATCAACCAAGCAGAGGGTGAGAGGTTCAAAACGTAGCTTCCAGCCATGACTCTCAGTGCGAAACCAGTAGCTATGCAGAACACATCAACGAGCACGATTTCTTTACCCTTGAACGTGTAGAAAACATTCAGAAGGACGTAAGCCAGAAGACAGACGAAAGCGCTACAAGGTAGAAACAGAGAACCGACAATGGAGGTGACCAGCAAAGCTGTGAAGAGAAGGTAACCCAACCGAACGCTCACCCGACCACTCGCGATCGGTCGCCCACGTTTGATCGGATGCAACCTATCTAAGGGTGCATCCTTTATGTCGTTCATGATGTAGATCGCACTGGACGCACAACAGAACAGCAGGAACACGATGAAAGAACATACAAGGTCCGGCAAGAGGAAGAGCCTTCTTGAAAACAGCAGAGGGGCTATCACGAACAAATTTTTGATCCACTGCTTGGGTCTGAGCAATCTCAAAAGATCCAACCAAACTATCCCCCAGGATACTCGTTTTCCGAAATTATACCAAAAACATTGGGGGCTCTTCGCCCCCAATTCGATCACAACGACATTTTCTATATCAGTCTCACAATATCGCCTTCTGTGTTTCTTTGTCGAACACGTGTATCGTGTTCATATCGAAAACAAGATCTATCTTTTCACCTTCCTTAGCCTTCGTTCTCGGATCCACCCTCGCAACGATCGTATCTTCTCCACAAGTGACGTGCAAGAGTGTTTCACTACCGAGCGGCTCGACGACGTCCACCATACCCGTTACCGTGTTTTCCGGCTGCGGCGCAAGGGCGAAGAGTTTATCGAAGATGTTCTCCGGTCTTATACCAAATACGACTTCCTTATCGATCCATTTCTCCAGTATGGGTTCGTGCTCTTTGACAACTTTCACTTTGAAACCACTCGTCTTGACCCATATGCCACCATGCTCAGCAATTATCACAGCATTCAAGAAATTCATCGCTGGGCTTCCAATGAAACCTGCAACGAACATGTTAGCCGGTTTGTTGTAAACCTCGTAGGGAGAACCTATCTGTTGGACCATACCGTCTTTCATGACCACGATCTTGTCAGCCATCGTCATCGCTTCAACTTGATCGTGCGTGACGTACACGATCGTAGCACCCAACCTGTGGTGCAACTTTTTCAACTCACTCCTCATCTGCACTCTCAGTTTGGCGTCCAAGTTCGACAGCGGCTCGTCGAACAAGAAGACCTTCGGGTTCCTCACGATGGCTCTACCGACAGCGACACGTTGTCTCTGACCTCCCGAGAGTTGTCTCGGTTTTCTGTCGAGAAGCTCCTCAATTCCCAAAATTCTCGCCGCTTCCTTCACTCTTCTGTCGATCTCATCCTTAGGGAACTTTCTGAGCTTCAGCCCGAACGCCATGTTCTCATAAACGGTCATATGAGGATAGAGTGCGTAGTTCTGAAAAACCATGGCGATGTCCCTATCTTTGGGCTCGACGTCGTTCACAACCTTACCATCGATCTTGATGACACCTTTCGTGATTTCCTCCAAACCTGCAATCATTCTCAGCGTGGTAGTTTTTCCACAACCCGATGGACCTAAGAGCACCGTGAATTCTTTGTCCTCGACGGTCAGTGTCACATCCTTCACCGCCACCACTTTGTTGTCGAAGATCTTCGTGACATTCTCGAGCTCCACCTTCGCCATCGATTCACACCTCCTCAATATCTTCCTGCAAGAGTTCTTTCTGGTTCACTTCACCATGAAGTGATGGATCACCCACCTCGAGCAGGTACAGATCGTAGACCTGATCGAGAAAGTTCATAATTTTTTTATAGCGTTCATAATCAATGAGAACAGCACATGGAACACCGTTTCTGGTTATTACTACATCTGTTCTCTGCGATTTCTTCAAGACTTCCGAGAACTTTGCTTTGGCATCAGCAAGACTGAAAAATTCAAGCTGATCTCGCACAACATTCCTCCTTGACCAAAATTATAGTCAAGTTAACAGAAAATTTCAAGCCCCACGAAGTGTGAGTTCACAAGTAACCTAGCCGGGGTATAATACTAAGGAAAAATTCCTTTTGAAGGAGAAGTGCGCGGCATGCCAAGTCAAGTTGCCTCACAAAAACTTTATTCGCTCCTTTCAAGCTTCATAAGAGAAATAACTAACGCAAAGGAACCCGAGATTTTGATCGATGCATTGATGAGAATATTTCAAAGGTTTGTCAATTGCGATCGCATCGTCGTTCTGGATAAGAATCTCAAGATTAAAAAAGGTGAACTCCAAGATACAGAACTTAAAGGTGAACTGAAATCGATGATCGAATGGTCCTTGAGCAGCTATTCGCCCATTTCTTTACCTCTGAACGATGGGATCGTTCACATATTTCCGCTCGTGAAATCGGACAGCGTGCTTGGAGTTTTGCTCGCCTGGAGCAGAGATGAAATAGTTGTAGAAACATCGGAATTATTGCGTGCTTTTGCTTTTCTTTCTGCCGTAGTTTTAGAAAACCTCGAGCTTTATTCATCTCTGCAAATTCAGCACAGTATAGTTGAAGAGACGAAAAACTACATGCACAGAATCTTAGACTCTTTCCCTCAGTACGTTGCGGTCTTTGATCAGGAGACGAACGTTGTGTTCGCAAATGCCGGTTATCTTAAGTTTTCACTCGGCAACAGATTATTGAACCAGATAATAGAACTGGTTCAGAGAACTTTCCTCAAAGGATCACGCCAGATGCTCGAGATTGAAGATGCCGGTAGCTTTTATTCACTCGTGGCGGAACCAGTAGAGTATGAAGGACAACCACAGGTTCTGTTGACCATCACGGATGTGACGAACACCAAGGAGGTGGAAAGGCTCAAAGCCATAGACCAGTTGAAAACGGAATTCGTCGCGAACATCTCCCACGAGTTGAAAACACCCCTCGCAGCGATCAAGGCATACGCAGAGACCATTCTAACCAGTTTGGATATGCTGGACCAAGCGACCCTGGTTGAATTCATACAGATCATATACAAAGAGAGTGAACATTTGGAGTCGATCCTCGAAGAATTGCTCGATTTTTCTAGACTTGAACAAAAAGCCCTCACGCTTGAGAAGAGCACATTCGATCTGACCGGTTTGGTGAGAGAATCAATCAGATCGATCGACGAGTTCGCAAAGTCGAGAGGCGTACGGATAGAGCTGCTCACCAAAGAGCCGGTGCTGGTGAAAGCTGATCAAAGGCGTTTGAAACAGGTCATCACCAATCTTTTAAGCAATGGTGTGAAGTATACAAAAGAAGGCACCGATGACAAATTCGTGAAGGTGAGAGTGAACAAGATGAACAACAAAATCCTACTGGAAGTGGCAGACAACGGCGTAGGTATACCGAAGGAGTATCATCAAAAAGTGTTCGAAAGGTTCTTCAGGGTGGGGACCGTCATGGACCACAAAGTAGAGGGCGCAGGTCTCGGCTTGACCATCGCAAAACAGATAATCGAACTGCACGGAGGACGCATATGGTTGGAAAGTGAACCGAACGTTGGGACAACGGTCTTCGTTGAACTCCCCTTGGAGGCTGAACAATGAAATTGGAAGAGATAATCAGCAGGATAGAAGAGTTACCGACGCCAGATCCCGTGGTTCAGAAGATCATAGCGGTCGCGTCGGATCCCAACTCATCTGCGAAGGATCTTGCGAATGTTATCAAGCTTGATCCGAGCCTGACAGTACGCGTACTGAGGATTGTGAATTCAGCGTATTACGGTTTGCCACGAAAGATAGCCGAATTGAGTGAAGCAGTCATGATACTCGGTTTCAAGACCGTCAGAAACATAGCCTTGAGCGTTTTCACCTACAGTTCCGTGGTGAGAAGAAAAAAATCTGTCATCGATCATGTCGCTCTCTGGAAGCATTTCGTCGGTGTTGCGGTTGCTTCAGAATTGATCGCACAGTTGGTAGGTTATCCCAACAAGGAAGAACTTTTTGTGGCCGGGCTTTTGCATGACATGGGGAAAGTGACGCTGGAATTCGTATCACCTGAAATGTTCTTGGCTGTAGCCAAACTTGCAAAAACACTGAAGATTTCCTTCCTCGAAGCAGAGAAGAAATTGGATCTTCCGAACCACGCGTTGATAAGCATGAAAACTATAGAACGATGGAGATTACCAGAACTCATATCTCAATCTTGTGGGGGTCATCACACACCTGATACTTTCTCTGATAGTCTTTATTCTGATGTGATCAGTATGGTTCACGTGAGCGACTTCTTCGTGAACGCGATCGGCTACGGTGAGTCATATTCCTATGGAGGTTTGGAGTTATCCCCGTACGCGTTGAACCTTCTAGGGTTGAAACCAAAGACGTTGACCAATTATTTGAAAAAGCTGAAAGAAAAACTC
>CAYXCE010000081.1:0-6501 GCA_964463395.1 uncultured Pseudothermotoga sp. | reverse complement strand
GGCACATTTTCTCCATTTCATGCTTTTCTTGCTCGGTTCGAACATGTTAGACAGCGCGTATCCCGAGTTCGTCGAGGCAGAATTGTACAGAGCCAATAAGATAGAGAGTTTCGATACCTGCGCCATGAGGATCGGTGCGAATAACACTGAGATACTCTTTTTTGCATCTCATGCTGTTAAAGAAAGAATAGGCCCGGTGTTCGAGCTGGAGTTCTCTCAAGCAACTGTTTATTTTAACCATCCAGATTTTCTGAACGTTACGAACGCTTTCTCAGTTGTACATCGAGATGGAACGAAGGAAATTTATGGAGTGGTCGATCACAGCAGCATGAGAAAGTTGTGGGATGTTGTGGACTTCTTGAGAGGGAAAGAAAGAATCTACTGTACTTTGGAATCCGCTCTCAGTCTCACTTTGGCCGTGAATTGTGCACATCTTTCTTCTGAAATCGTCGATTTTCCAGCGAACTTGAGGCGAATCGAGGGAGATCCACCCTTGGTGTGGGTCGAGAATCTTTCAGAATGGTTCAGCGAATGTTTCACACAGGGAAAACTTCCTAACGAACTTGGTTTGCCATGGGCCAGAGTGGGGAGAAAAATCAATTCTGAACAGTGTGAGGTGCTCGAAATTTGAGATTGAAAGTGTGTATCATCGGCGCGAGTGGACATTATGGATATGTGTTGGAGGCACTGAACGAAGAATTCGAGATCGTGGGAATCTCACCGGGCGTTTTGGGTGAAGACATATCAAACTTGCTCTCAAAACTCGAAAGCCTTTCTTTGAAACCTCGCGTGTATGAAAACTACGCAGAGATGCTGAAATTAGAAAAGCCAAATGTGGTTGTCATAAATACTCATTTCTACATGAACGGTAAGATCTTGCAAAAAGCGTTGCAATTGGGTATACACGCCTTTGTTGAAAAACCCATCGCGACCACTCTCAAGGATCTTGAACGAATCGAGAAGCTACACTCAGTATCGAAAGAAGTCCACTTCGCAGCGATGTTTGGTTTGAGATACAAAGCTTGGTTTTTAACAGCAAAACGTTTGGTCGAATCTGGTACTATCGGTGAGATAAGGCTCATGAACGCACAGAAATCTTACAAGCTCGGTGAAAGACCTGCTTTTTTCAAAAGGCGGGAAACGTTTGGAGGTACCCTCGCTTGGGTTGGCATACATGCGATAGATTGGATTCACTGGATATCGAACAAACGTTTTGTGAGCGTGCACGCACTTCACTCTCGAATGATGAATCGGAACTATGGTGAACTCGAAATCACGGGTGCTTGTCTGTTCGAACTCGAGCGAGAAGTGATTGCGACTGTCTCGGTAGACTATCTGCGACCAGACACTGCGGAGACTCATGACGATGACAGATTGAGAATCGTGGGTACGAAAGGCATTCTCGAAGTTGCAGAAAGAAAGGTAAAGCTCATCGATGAAAATGGAACGCACTTCGTACCAACCGTTGAGGAAGGCAACATATTCAAAGATTTTCTGAACTGTGTGTACAACCAAGGTGAATGCATGGTGACCGAACAACAGTCTATTTATGTGACGTACATCGCATTGAAAGCGATAGAATCTGCTGATAACCGCACATTGATCAGATTTTGAAATTTTTCCCCATTATTTGCTTTTTTCACGCCTCAATTAAAATTGGAGCAAGAAAGGAATTAACAACGAGCAGTTCACGTTGATTCTCGCAAGGAGCCTTTCTCCAGCAGGTTGCAAGTTTTCAGAAGACTAGTATAGAAATTTCGAATCTCTTCAGGTTCCAATTTTTTGTTTGCGTATCTCAGAATCACGTACGTGTCTGTCAACCTTTCGAAAGCTTCAAATGAACCTTCCAAATTCAAAATCTCGTACGGAGTTAGATGGTGCAAACCTGGAAAGTATTTTCTTCTAAACCACCAGTAAGCCTCAAAAACGAAGCGTTCAGACGCTTCAAATTTAAGGAAATCCTCATTTGAAGATATCTTCTCTGTTTCTACATCATCTGGTTTGCTCGAGTCTACTAAGGGACGCACATTCGTGGCCGTATAGAAGGTCAGATAGATCATGAAAACACCGCTGAAAATCAACAAGATCAGCGAGAGCCAGTTCAAAAAGCTCACAATTCCGCTCATGTCACGTTCTGGTTCGCCCACCACAGTCGGCGTGGATTCAACGAACTGGACATTCTGTTGAGGAGCTTGCTGAGCTGGTTCAGCCTCGACTCTTTGAATATCACTTAAATCGATTCGTGGTTTGATCAGTGAAAAGATCAGCGAAAACAGTGACACGATCAGAGCGAAACTTGTAGCACCGAGTATTAAAAGCATCAGAGTTCCTTTAAGTTTGAAAAGCTTGAGACTGAGTGTGAACAAAAAGATTCCAAAAAGCGTCAGCATGATAGGGAAGAAAACTTTCTCCAAGATTGAACCGAAATCTTTTTTCACATTCTCCCCAGATCGTTCAATCTTCGTACTGAACTTTTCCATAGGCCTGATTTGAACCGTTACCGATTCTTTTTGTGGAACGCTTTCTGGAAGCTGTTTCAATGCATACTGTATGGGGGAAAATCTGAAATTGAGTAAAGCGAGCGAGATCAGCGATGAAAAAATTAAAAAGAAAATAAGTATTTGTCTTTTGATCTGTACTCTGACCCAAAGGATCGAAATCACAACGATCAGGAAAACCAAAACTGCTTGAATTTTTCCAGTCCATTGAGAAAAACCCAAACAAGTTCCGAGAACGATGAGAAAAATCCAAGTTGACCAACTTCGGCCTTTGAGTGTGTTCATCATCGTTACTATACTCAGGCTGGCGAGAAATGATTGCAGGCTATTTCCCGAAACCCAATAAAGCATGATCCAATTTGAAAGCAACATCGCAATAGAAAACAAGGGTTTTGAGCAATTGGGTCTATAATCAAACACTGTGCTCATGAAGAACACTATGGCGGGTATTGTCGCATAAAGCCAAAACGGTTTGTTCTGACCGAGTATCGGTAAAGTCAAAAATGCGCAGGTTGTGGTCAAGAACCAATCAATGAAGCTCATCGATCTCATAGAAAACCTCCTGCAGAGTTTGATTCGGCTTTATGATCCTCACGATCACTTGTTCCTGCTCCAACAACTTTGCTTTCTCGCGCAACTTCACCATGTCCAGCGGATACATCTCGTATGTTCTTGCAGGTCTGTAACGAGGATCTCTGAAACCGTACGGCAGAAGGAAGACCATGAGTCGAGCACAACGCGTCCTTGTTTTCAACAACACTGGTAAGATGGAATCGGTCAGGAACATGGACAACACAACCACTGTTGACGTGAGCGTGAATTTAGGTATCTGGGAAAAAAGCACATCAGTTAGCTGAGGCCCATCTTCATCACCTTCCGCCATCGCGAGCATTTCAACAGCTCTGATCCAACCATCGTTTGAGGCCCAGTCCATCTCCAAAACTTGCTTTCCCACGATGGTCATGTTTATGGCATCGTTACTCTGAGAAATCCAGTAAAGGATAGCCGTTGCAGCGTGTACAGCTTCCTCTTCGTAATTGGTTCTGATCTGAGCCCACACATTCTTTGCAAAAATCTCTTTGGACATATTCAGATCAACGAATATGAACGTTCTACTCGTGGCAGTTGGTTCGTACTCTTTTACCAACAACTTTCCAAATTTCGCGGAAGCTTTCCAGTGGATCCTTTTTATCGGGTCGTTAGAATATGTCCTCAAACCTCGGATCCTCAAAGGATCCTCAAACAGCTTGAAATCCGATCTTCTCCCTGGTAGCGGTTCTCTCAACCGCGCTGGGAAGAACTCGAGTGGCATCAGCTTCGGTAGGACAAGTAATTCCTGTGGCGCATTGAATCTGGCCCATATTTTGAAAAGCCCAAACGGGTGTTCATAATAACACACTAAATCTCGTAGCACTTTTTTTCCTTTCGTTGGAAAAGATGTCTTCGCATCCAAACTCACGGATTCAGGACCAACGACTACATTCTTCTCGAAGAGGTTGTACGTGAGCGACCGGCCAACTTGTATCTGTCCTAAGAGCGTGATTGGAATTCGACCCTCCGGAGAACGGACTCTGTGACGGATCCAAACTTCATCACCGATAAACAACCTTTCTGTCGAACATTCTCTGTGCACTTCGAGCTTTGAAATACTTCTTTTCATATCCAGATAGTTCAACCACAACAAGAAGCAAACGGAGGCGAACAGAATGCTGAAAACCATTACATCGATGGCAAGCCAGACGAGGGAGATTATAGAAAGAAAAATTAAAGGTTGGACACTCGTGGTGATACCGTTCAAATTGAGTTTCACTGTTTTATCGGTGCCTCCTCAGTTTCGAGTATTTCTGCAATGATCATCTGTTTTGTTTTGCGCATCAATAGAGCCTCGGGTTTGAGGATCAATCTGTGCGCCAAGACATCCGTAGCTAAAGATTTCACATCGTCTGGCAGTACAAAATCTCTACCCCTTATGGCTGCTAAAGCGCGTGAAAGATGGACCAAAGCGATGCTTCCTCTAGGACTCGCACCGAGTGCCACATCTGGATGACTCCTCGTTCGTGCAACTAATCTGACTGCGTAATCCAAGATGGAATCATCCACGTACACCTCTTTGACGAGCCCTTTCATTCGAGTCAACTCGTCTGGTTCACATACTGCTTCGAGCGACTCGATGGGATGAGACTTCTGTAACCTTTTGAGCAAGTCGATCTCTTGGTCTTTCTCCAAATAACCCAAGTTCAAACACAGGGCGAATCGATCGAGTTGTGCTTCTGGTAAAGGGAAAGTTCCTTCGAATTCTACAGGGTTCTGTGTTGCTATGACGAAAAAATGTTCATTTAAATGGTACGTTACACCGTCGACGGTCACTTGTTTCTCAGCCATCGCTTGTAGCAAAGCAGATTGGGTTCTCGGAGTGGCCCTGTTCACTTCGTCCACCAACAGCACATCTGTGAAAAGGGGCCCTTTTTTGAAACTGAACGAACCAGTCTTCGGATCGAGAACGCTGAAACCTGTGATGTCGGAAGGTGTCAAATCTGGCGTACACTGCACTCTGCTGAAGTTTAAACCCAGAGATATCGCAAAGGATCTGGCAAGCATAGTTTTTCCGACGCCCGGCACGTCATTTATCAACACGTGAGATGAACTCAAAAAAGCTGCCAACATCTTCTCAACGATGTTTCTCTTCCCAACGATCACTCTACAAACGTTATCTAACACGCGTTTCGCAAAATTTGAAACCGAACTCATCTTGAACGCCTCCAGAAGTGGTATTTTTTTGCTATCAAATTCCCAACTGTTTTTCTCGCCACCAACTCTTCCTCAGTGAATTTCTCCGTGTTCCTGTAATCATGTTTGTCAACATAAGAAACCAAAAGGTTCATCAGATAACGATACTTTGAAAGTTGAACACGCTGAAACTCCTTTTTCAAAGAATTTCTGAGCTTCGATGATATAAAAGTGTAGTGATCGAAACAGAGGACCGATCTTGAAGAACTGTAAAGATCAAAGATATCTTGGATGTTTTCTACAAAACACTGAAGATACATAGCCTCAAAAGTTTTTTCTTTCTCGCAGAACAGGCAAATTCTATCGCGATCAAACTTGGAATCTTTTTCAACGAATTCAGTCAGATGATCGAGTAAGTCCGAGTAAATGATCGCTAATCCCATGAAGCCCAGCTCCATATGGTGACTCAAGTAAGATTCTATTCTTTGAACGTGTGTTTTACATAACCCTTTCGAGCGCAATTCAGATCTTGTTCCAACATCGTTGACGAGTTCATAGAGAAGAGCATCCACACTCGAATCTATAGCCCTCTCTATCAGCGAGCATATTGGGCATGTGAAATGAGATTCAACTATGACTTCCTTTAAAGCGATTTCTACAAGACCCATCGATCTTCACCTAAATAAAAACTCCTACCCTTTCTGGGTAGGAGTCATCAGCCCTTTGGGCAGTTCATGGCGGACTCCATCGCCAAACTTTATTTTATCATATGACCCTGTGGACTTTCCATTTACCTTTGAAAAAAACGGCAGCAGCGTAGGAAAGTTCTCCCAGTTCGGCGGCGAGGAAAGAAAACCAGAGAAATTCTCCAGGAAGTTTGAACACGTATGTTACCAGTAATGCGTAAGGTATCTGCACGAACCATCTTCCCACTATGCTTGAAAACATGGCAGCCTTGGTGTATCCTGAACCAAAAAAGGCGCTCATGAGAGAAACAGAAAAACTGGCCACTAATATCGCCCAGGCGCCGACGCGGATAGCCAATGCTCCTTCTCTCACAACGTCAGCATCGTTTGTGAAAAATCTGATGATCGTGCCGGGAGAAATGTTTGCCAGAACAACAAACACTGAAATGAATAAAGAACAGTAAAGAACAGACAGCACAACAGTTCTTTCCGCCCTATCTATCTTGTCCGCCCCCAAACACTGGCCGATGATCGTACTTGCACCCACAGAAAATACAAACAGCGGAACGAAGGCAAAACCCATCGTTCGA
>CAYXCE010000080.1:4381-6511 GCA_964463395.1 uncultured Pseudothermotoga sp. | reverse complement strand
CGATCCAGCTGAACGCCGGTACGGAAATGGGCGAAGCAACGACAATGCAGGGCTTTTTCATGGTCTTACTCGGTGCGGGTGGAAACCTGTACGACTGGAGCGCTGGGAAATGGATCGTGAAGAGCAGCGCGCTCAAAGACACGCTGAATTTCTACAAACAGATCTACGTGGATGAGAAATTGGGAGATGCCGCACTTCAGGTTTCACCCGGAGCCAGAGAAAAAACGTTCGAGCTGTTCAGACAAGAAAAGATCGCAATGTACGTGGAAGGAACTTGGTTCTACACATCGGTGTTGAACCCCAACAACCCATCTTGGGGATTTCCAGACAGGGACGAGCGCATCGGCTGGGCCGCAATGCCCGGTCGTGGTAAGCCTGGCGATCCTGAGTTCGTCTCGATCTCCGGTGGTACAGGCTTTGCGGTGAACGTGAACTGCAAGAATCCAAAACTCGTAGCTGAAGTGTTGAAAAGAATTCTGTACATTGAGCCACAGCTGACTTATTTTGAACTGAAACCTTTCGTTTCTCCAAGATCGGACTTGGCAGATTCTTGTTGGACGGTGAACAAGGACAAATTCATTGCAGAAACCAGCCGTGCTCTAGTCAGGTACACGACCTTCAGACCCGCATTCCCAGTATATCCAGAAATCTCTTTCCAAGCCCAACTTCTGACTGAAAGAGTCATCACTGGACAGATGAGCGTGGACAAAGCCATGGAAGAGTTCGCCAAGGAAGTTACGAGGATCGTTGGCAAGGAAAACGTTATAGAAAAACCGTGACATCGATGGGCGGGCACAAAGCCCGCCCATTTTCGGTGGTGACCGAATTGAAGAGATCCTTGATGGGAAAGAAAGTCGTCGTTTTTCTGCTCATACCTGCGTTGAGTCTGATCTTTGTTTTTTTGATACTGCCTGGCATATGGGTGATCAAGATAGGTATGACCAACGAAACGTTGACAGGTACGAAGGCGAAAAATCCAGACTTCGTTGGCTTTGAAAACTATGGGAGAGTTTTGAGTGACAGGTTTTTCTACAACGCATTGAGGATAACGCTCCTTTTCGTGCTCGGCTCGGCGATAATTGGTCAAGCCGGATTGGGTCTTTCACTCGCCCTGCTCACTTACAGAAAGAGCAAGAAATTGAAGAGCTTCGTTCAGAGCGTGATCATCCTCGCTTGGATCATCCCCGAGGTTGTGGTCGCTTACCTTTGGATAGCTTTTCTGGATAAAGATTATGGGACACTCAACTTTCTCCTATCTTCATTTGGTTTGAGAAAAGTGAACTGGTTCTATGAACATCCTCTGCTCACGATCATTGTCTTCAACATCTGGCGTGGTACTGCGTATTCGATGCTTTTGTTCTCAGCTGCACTCGAAACCATACCGCCTTCTTACATTGAAACGGCTGATGTGATCGGTGCATCGAGTTGGAGAAAGTTCAAAGATGTGATCCTTCCGAACATCAAGTCCTATATTCTGACTGATCTGATTCTCATCACGCTGTGGACTTTCAACGTGTTCACACCGTACTTGCTCACGGGTGGGGGCCCGTCTTTCAGAACAGAACTCCTATCGATATACATTTACAGGACGGCCTTCAGGTACTTCAAGCTGGGCTATGGTGCTTCTATAGCCACGATAGCTCTGCTGATAAATTTCGCACTTGCCATGTTCTATCTGAGCCTTTCTAGGAGGAAAAGAGCGTGAAGGATCCAAGAAGAATGGGTAAGATCGTCTCTTATATTCTTCTAGCGCCCATCGTCGCTTTCTTCATTTCCCCGATAATCTGGCTCATCGTCACACCTTTCTCAGTCAGGCCTTCGTTGTTCATCTCTCTGAACGGTTTTACACTGAACAATTTCGTGAGGGTCTTTCAGAACAAAACAGCTATAAATGCTTTTCGAAACAGTTTGATCATATCGGTGTCTGTGGTGATGTTGGTGACTGTGTGTGCACTTTTTGCAGCCTACGTGCTTTCGAGACACGATTTTAGAGGGAGGAACGTTCTTTTGTATATGCTCGTGCTCTTTTCCAGTGTGGTGAGCGGTGCAGCCGCGATGGTGCCCATTTTCATTTTGAACCTCAGGCTTGGGTTGGTCAACAAAGAGCTCGGTGTGATACTCACCCTCTCT
>CAYXCE010000080.1:0-4371 GCA_964463395.1 uncultured Pseudothermotoga sp. | reverse complement strand
TTTTTCGACTCGATACCCCGAACTTATGAAGAAGCTGCGCTCGTGGATGGGAGTTCACCTTTGCAGGTCATGTTTCGTATCTTTCTTCCTTTATCCAGCAAAGGAATCATAGTCATATCGATGCTCGTGTTCACACAGTCCTGGAGTAATTTCTTGATCCCGTTCGTGTTGCTCAGATCACACACGAAGTATCCAGTTTCGGTAGCGATCTATACATTTTTTAGCGAGGTCGGAGTACCAGACATCGGCATGATATCTGCTTATTCTTTGCTCTATACCCTTCCAGTCATCTTCGCCTATTTGATCATTGAACGTAAGTTCGGTTTTTCCTTCTACGGTGGAATTAAAGGTTGAGGGGGTAATCTCGTTGTCTTGGGTTGTTTTGGAGAATGTGACGAAAAAGTTTTCGAACGTTGTGGCAGTGAACGGCGTGAATTTGAAGATCGAAAAACAGGATTTCTTCACTTTGCTCGGCCCTTCGGGCTGTGGCAAGACCACAACGTTGAGACTCATCGCCGGTTTGGAATTCCCAGATGAGGGCAGCATCTACATAGCTGGTAGAAACGTGACAATGGAACTTCCCAAAAACAGGAACGTGGCCATGGTTTTTCAAAACTACGCGTTGTATCCACACATGACTGTGAAAGAGAACATCGCTTATCCGTTAATTGTTCGAAAGATATCAAAAAAGGAGATCGAAAATAAAGTCGCTTTTGTAGCGGAAAGTCTTCAGATTTCTGAATTGCTTGATAGATACCCTCAGCAGATCAGTGGAGGCCAACAACAGAGAGTTGCGCTCGCCAGGGCCGTGATACAAACGCCGAATGTTTTTCTGCTGGATGAACCCTTGAGCAACTTGGATGCGAAGTTGAGGATAGAGGCGAGGAGCTTTTTGAAAAGACTCAGCATGGAACTTGGAACCAGTGTTGTCTATGTTACGCACGACCAATCCGAGGCGATGGCGCTCTCCACGAAGATCGCTGTGATGAATCAAGGAAAGATTTTGCAGATAGGTACACCCAGAGAGATATACGATGAACCAGTGAACACGTTCGTGGCGTCTTTCATCGGAAATCCTCCAATGAACATCGTTGAGTGCTTCTTCGAAGGAACTAAGTGTGTTCTTGCTGGGCAAATTCTTGATTTTTCAGATCTTCCATTGACACGGTTCCCTTCTAAAAAAGCTTTCATAGGTATTAGGCCGGAACATGTGGTACTGGACGTAAAAGGAGGAGATTTGGTTGGGGAAGTCTACGTGGTCGAGCCACTCGGTTTTGAAACTATAGTCACGGTGAGCGTGGACGGAAAGTATTTGAAGGCTTTAGTTTTTGAAGATGTGCCTTTCAAGAGCGGTGATAGAATATTCGTGAAGTTCAGAAAGAACAAACTTCACGTTTTCGATGAGAACGGCGTGCGCGTACGCAGGAGAGATGAAGAATGATCTTCGAAGGTAAGATAAGAGTTGATGAATGTAAAACGGTGAAGAAGCTGTGTTTCGAAGTGCCTGAGAACGCGAACAAACTCACCGCCCACTTTGAATATTCTCCCACCTCGCTCGGACCAGTGCAGAACCATGTGAACCTTCTTTTTTACGATTCGCTCGGCAGGTTCATGGGAAGGTACGATAGAAACACGCAAAAATTCGTTGTTGGTATGGATGCAACGGAAGCTGCCGTGAGGACGAAGCCTCTACCAGGAAATTGGACCGTGTTCTTCGAAAATCATTATCTGTTCAGCGATGTTCACTATAAACTCGAGATCAACTTTGAAGGCGACGAGACGTTCAAAACCTTCAGAGGGGAGTTGCACACGCACTCTCGTCACAGCGATGGGATCTTCGGTGTGAATGAGCTTTCTTTATTTTTGAAGAAGAAAGGTTTTGATTTTTTCTTTTTGACCGATCACAGCAACATCTCAGGCTGGAGAGAGCTCGAAAGACTCGAAGGTGCTGTGGGCTTTCCTGGGCAAGAATTGAACACGTTCAGAGGTCATGCGCTCGTGCTCGGTGGTAAGAGCTTCATCGATTGGAAAGATGAAGAAGCTGAAGAGAAAAACTTCCACGAAATAGTTAAAGAAGCACACTGCCAGGGCGCATTGATAGGTGTGGCACATCCGTTCGCCATGGGAGAGCCTGCCTGCGTGGGATGCAAATGGGCTCACGATTTCGATCCGTTCGGAGCCGATTTCGTTGAAGTTTGGAACGCAGATTTGTCCAGATTGGAGTTGAATTACGAGGCGATAGGTGGTTGGATAAAAAGTATCAGAAATGGCAAAAAGGTGGTCGCCGTGGCGGGTAGAGACCTGCACAGACCGGACGAATCTGACTGGATGGCAACGTATGTGATGACGAGGGATTTGGAACTATCCGAAGTGTTGTGGTCGATGAAGTTCGGCAGAGTTTATTTATCGTCAGTAGGTGAGGTCGATGTGTCGGTTTCCGATAAGAGCATAGGTGAAACGGTTTTTCACAGCGGGACCGTGCTACTCAGGATCGATCGTCTGCCGAGAGCGAACCTCTTAGTTGTAACGAAAAAGAGTGCTGAAAGTTTCAGTGTGAGCAGTGAATTCGAAAAGGAGTTCACGATAGATGATCAGAAAGATTTTTTGGTCCTTCTCGCCTTCGATGAGAAGGGTAGACCTGTGTTTTTGACCAACCCTATTCATCTCTTCAGGGGTGAGTGAAGATGAAGGCTTTCGTTGTGACCCACACGCACTGGGACAGAGAATGGTACACCACTTTTGAGATCTACAGACAGAGATTGTCGATCCTGTTGAATCAACTCGTTTCCATCTTCGAATCTGAAGACTCTTTCAAGCATTTCCATCTGGATGGCCAAACCGTGGTGATAGAAGATTTCGTCGAAAACGATGGCGTCAATGAAAGATTGTTCGAGCTCATCAGGACAAAAAAGATCGCGATTGGACCATGGTACGTGCTTCCCGACGAGTTCTTGATAAGCGGAGAATCGTGGATCAGAAACTTTCTTTACAGTCGGAGGATAGCCAAAAGGTTCGGATTGACTCTATCTGGGGTTGCATACCTTCCCGACATGTTCGGTCACAACGCCTACACCCCAACGATTCTGAAAGGACTCGGTTTGGAGTGGGCAGTGGTGTGGCGTGGCGTTGAGGACGTGAAAGGCACAAGCTTCGTGTGGCGCTCACCGTCCGGTGAGGAGATCAACACGGTGTATCTTGCACACAGTTACTCCAACGCTGCGCACTGGGACTGGGACGAAGAGAAGTTCAAATCACACTTGTTGCTGGAAGCGAAGAGATTGGTCGATAGAGATCCACAGAATCCACCGTTGCTCATGAACGGTACGGATCATGAGATACCGAGACCCGACATAGGGAGAATACTTCAACAACTCAGTGGGAAAGAATTCGAGTTCGTCCATACTTCTTTAGAGGAGTACGTTTCACAGTTGAATAAACCCAAAGAAGAATGTGTTGGTGAGCTCAGAAGTCCAAAGCATGCACCCATTCTGAAAGATGTGCTCTCTGCGAGGATCTGGGAAAAGATAATGCAGCACGAAGCAGAAAAATTGTACCTGCACTATGTCGAGCCGCTCATGGCGGTAGCGCGCTTGGTTGGAAATGAATTGCCTCAAGAAAGTCTTTGGTATGGATGGAGATTGATCCTGCAGTGTCATCCTCACGACAGTCTGTGTGGTTGTAGCATCGATGAAGTGCACCGCAACGTGCAGGACAGGCTGAGGAGGGCTCTGAACCACGGAAAAGCCCTCATGGTTAGAGCCCTGCTGAACGCATGTGGTGGAGTGGTTGACAAACTCGGTGTGACCGTTTTCAACCCGTTGGAGAGAAAATACGATGGCTTGGTAGAGCTGAACGTGCTTTTGCCCGAGGGGAATTGGAAATTGGTCGACGAGAACGGCGAGGATGTAGAATGCGTCATCCTTCCGGCGGATCGTAGAGTTGAGCAAGATCTCGATCTTCTGATCGATTTTTATTCCCATCGATCGACGAACAGCGTTTTCAGTGAAGAAGGTCGGTGGTACAAGTGCTTGGTGAAGACAAGTGTGGATGGAATGTCGTTCAAGCGATTCACGTTCGTGCGCGGAAAGAGAGAAAAGTCTGAAAACTTTCAACCAATTTTCGATGTGCAGGAGAACGGTGCGCTGAGATTGAGGCAGAACGAAAATGTCCTGGAAAATCTTTGCTACATCGAGGACGTTGAAGACGTTGGTGATGAGTACAACTACAGCTACGCGTGCAAAGAGAGGTACGATTCGAAAAGTTGTAAAGCTAATATAGAAACGCTCGTCGACACACCGTTTTTAAAACAGACCGAAGCGAGTTTTTCACTGAAAGTTCCAGAACAGATCTCTGAAGATAGAAAGACCAGGT